>JAZQHP010000059.1:0-36929 GCA_045540655.1 Acutalibacteraceae bacterium | reverse complement strand
GTAAGCGGAGTGCGCATAGCGCACGAAGTCGAATGTATCTCACAGGGGACTGCGCTCAGGATGACGCGAGCAAGGAACGGGACACTACCCGTTTTACGGGTGGCTGTGCGTGTGATGCGATAATAACATTTCAGCGCCCCTACAGGGTACCCGCGACATACAAAAAGGCGGCAATGCCAAAAAGGCATTGCCGCTTGTGCGTTTGCAACGGTTTATTTGGTCATGAACAGGACACCCAGGCAGTTCGGACCGCAGTGCGAGGTGATGGTGCAACCCGCGCTCGTCACATACACGTTTTCAAAGGGAAGATAGGATTTGACCATCTCGACGACCTTGTCGACGCGCGCCTGATCCATCGGGCTGTGGGTGACGAACACCTTATCGAGACGGATATCGTCGCGACCCTGCAGTTCGTCGCGCACATAATCTTCGAGCGCCTTTTCCAGCGATCCGCGGTACTTCTTGCCCACGGTCATGGAGCTGTCCTCGTTGTTGACGCGGATGCTGGGTTTGAGCTTGAGCAGGTTGGCACCCATCATCGCGAGCGCCGAGCAACGACCGCCCTTGTGCAGGAATTCCAGCGTGTCGAGCACGAAGCTCGCGCTGACCTTGCAGGTGAGGGCGCGCAATTCATCGGCGATCTGCGCGGCGGGCATACCCGCGGCAATGCGCGAAGCGGCTTCAAGCACGATGTGGCCCGAGCCGGTCGAGAGGTTGCCGCTGTTGATCGCGTGGACGCGACCGTCAAATTCGGCGGCGGCAAGGCACGCGTTCTGGTGGGACGAGGAAATGCCCGAGCCGAGCGAAATATGAATCACATCGTAACCTTTGTCCACGAAAGGTGTGAAAAAGTCGATGTATTCCTGCACGTTGATGGCGGCGGTGGTGGGCAGAATCTTCTGCTCGTTGTACACGCGGACGATGTCCTCTGTGGTCAGATCCACGCCGTCGGAGTAGGTTTCTCCGCCCAGAACGATGTGGAACGGGTAGAGATGCACCTGAAATTGCTTGATGAGTTCGGGACTCAGATCGCAGGTACTGTCTGCGCAAAGAATGACGGGATTGCTCATATGTAATCACCCTCCGTTAAATATATCGTCAAAATACGTTACCATACATTGTCACTATACCACAACTTTCCTTAATGTGCAAGCGATTTTCCACAAATGAAGGGGCTACTTTTCGTAAGGGGAGACAAGGTGACAGACTGGACAAAAGGAAGGGGATATGGTATAATTAACTGGATACCAAGCAGAGAGGATCGTGGTCTTTGTGAAAATAACAGCGAAAGGGATGGCGCTGATTTTGGGGCTGTGGATGCTCCTGACGCCGATGCTGGTGGCGGTGCCGTCCACTCCTGCTACGGTATCGGCGGCTGTGGTGATCCTGGCGCCGGGCGATATCAACGGCGACCTGCTCATCGATATGCATGACGCGATGCTGTTGTATCGGTTTGCGTCGGGCGCGGATGTCCAGCTGACGATTCATCAGATGAAACGCAGTGACCTGAACGGCGACGGCGACATCGATATGGTGGATGCCATGAAGCTGTACCGTGTGGCATCGGGCGATGAACCGCCGCCAACCACGACCACCACCACAACCACCACCACGACGACCACTACGACAACCACCACGACCACGACGACTACGACTACGACGAACGGCGGATCCGTCGTCACAACCACCACCAGTCAAGGACCCGTGGACACCGCATCCACCACCGCCACCACCACGCCGACCGCGGTGCGCGGCATGGACGTGTCGTATGCGCAGGGAAGCATCGACTGGGCGGCGGTGAAGGAGTCCGACGTGGAATTTGCGATTCTTCGTTGCGGCTACGGGCAGGATCAGACCGATCAGGATGACTCCCGCTGGGAGGAGTATACCGCCGCCTGCGACGAATATGACATCCCCTACGGCGCGTATTTCTTCTGCTACGCGCGCAACGCCGAAGAAGCGGCGGGCGAGGCGAAGCACGCGCTCCGTTTGCTGGAGGGGAAAAACCTGACGTTGCCGATCTTCCTCGATATGGAATACAGCAACTGGCAGGGCGATCTGACGCCCGAAACCTATGCCGCGATTGCTACGGTGTTTTGCGACACGCTGTCGCAGGCAGGCTATAAAGTGGGCGTGTATGCCAATTACGATTGGTGGACGCGCCGTCTGACCGATCGCTGTTTTGATCGGTGGTATCGCTGGGTCGCGCAGTATAACGACGTCTGCGACTATCCGGGGCAGTATCACATCTGGCAATACAGTGACACCGGCGAAGTGGACGGCATCAACCACACGGTGGATATGAACTATTGTTATCTGGATCCGAGAGCGTTTTAATCCAGACATTCCCGAAAGGAGGAGACGGCAATGGCATACAGTAAACGGAGCATGTCCGTGCTCCTCTGCATAGCGATGCTCCTGACGATGGCGGCGGGGATGGCGGTGCCGTCCTCGGCGCTGGATACGATGGGCGACCTCAACGGCGACGATGCCGTGGATATGGTGGATGCCTTTGCGGTGTATCGGCTGGCGAGCGTCGGCGGCAACGCGACCGCTGAACAGTTGGCGGAAGGGGATATCAACCTGGACGGCACCATCGACATGACGGATGCGTTCGCGATTTATCGTGCGGCCGGTCAAGGCGCGCCGTTGCCGCTGAAACCAACGACAACAACTACTACCACGACAACGACAACAACTACTACCACGACAACGACAACAACTACTACCACGACAACTACAACGACAACCACCACGACCACAACCGCATCGCCGCTGGCGGCGGAGACGGATCTGCTGGTGACCGAGCGGATCGTGTCCGTCACCAACGCGACCGTCACCGACCGACAGGACGGCTCGTGGCTGATCGAGGCGACGGACAACGGACAGATCGCCATCGCGGGACCCGGACGGTTCAATGCGTCGGTGCTTCGCTACCTGCACGTGGCGATCACGTCGGAGGTGCCGTTTGTGATCGCGTTGTATGACGCCGCCAACGATCGGTTTATCACGACGACAGGTGATTTCTATCCGCAGTTCAGCGGTGTGTACGGCGAGCCCGCTCCCGCGGATGCCTACGGTTATACTTCACTGTTCATCAACGGTTGTTACACCTATGGCGGCGCGGCGTTGCCCGAAAACACCGATATCACCTCCATTTACATTGAACCGCAGGGAGCGGGTCAGATGGTGATCGCGCATCTGATGCTGACACCCCAGCGCAACTGCTCGTTTGCGCCGCCCGTGTTGCCGCCCCACCGCGAGACCGGTGACGGCTACAATCTGATCGTCAACGCGGCATCCAACAACGACGAGTATGTCACGGTGGACAAGACCGACGGGCGGGTGACGGCGACGGTGACGGCACCGTGGGACAGCGAAAGCGACACGGCATACGGTTTGGCGCTGGAGCCGTTTTACGAGGGACTGGATCTGACGACCCGCCCGTATATTGAAATGTCGCTGACGAGCGATGCGCCGTTCCGCATCTCGATGCTGGATAACAGCGACGACAAGTGGATTCATTTCGGCAAGGAATTTTACACGACCATGATCCCCGAGGGCGGCAGTCGGCTGACCGAGGCGCCCGAAGGCGGGTTTTATGAGGCGGGTACCTACCGTTGCTATGTCTACCTGCAAGGTGTGTACGACTGGCGCCGCGAGGTGGACGGACTGACCAATTGGGATGCCACCGGCGCGAACGTGACGGGCGTGTATGTGGAGCTCAAAACCGCCGGCACGATCACCGTGGAAACCATGCGGCTGACGCAGGCGGCAAACGCGGTGCTCACCCCGCTTCATCCCGATCACTATTACGGTCGTATGTGCCTGCTGTCCGAGGACAACGTCCACATGGTGCAGGTGTATGATGAACTGGATCATCAGGTGCAGGCGATGAATACGACCATTACCTTGTGGCAATATGGATTGACCTTGTCGGAGTTCCAGCGTGTGTTGCGGTATTATCACGACGATCATCCCGAGGTCTTCTGGCTGGGTCTGTCATATGACTATAGCTATTATACTAACAAGACCGATCCCAACACCATGTATATGTACAGCATGACACCGCAGTACACCTTCACGGCGGAGGAGATCGCGGCATTGCAGGAGCAGGCGGCGGCGCGCACACAGGAACTGCTTGTCGGCATCACCGATGCGATGCCTGAGGAACAGCGTGAGCGCCTTATTCACGACCGTCTGATCCGCTCGGCAAGCTATGACCTGACCTACAAAGCGCCGCACACGCACGATATGCTCGGCGTGATGCTCAACGGCACGGGTGTGTGCGAGAGCTACGCGCGCGCGTTCCAATATCTGCTCCAGCAAAGCGGCATTTCGGCATCGTTGGTGGTCGGTCCGACCGACTCCGGCGAGTACCATATGTGGAACACCGTGTTGCTCAACGACAGCTGGGTGCAGGTGGATCCGACGTGGGATGATCCCGTGATGAAGACGGAACTGCCCGATTACGTATCCTACAAATATTTCAACATCACGACTGAGCAGATGACACAGGATCGCACGATCGAGCCCGTCGGCAGTTCGTTTGACGCGACCTACATTGTGACGCATCCGTTGCCCTTGTGCACCACAACCGTCTATATGCGCATGCTGCAGGAGGCGGTGAAGCTGTCGGCGTTTGACAGCGATGCGGTGGCTGCGGAATTCGCGCGCAGTGTGCTGGAGAGTGACAACGCCTTCTTCTGCATGACGGGAGGCTACACCGTGGAGCAGTTCGCGACGGATCTGAAAAACGGCACCAATTTCTGGACGATGCTCCCCAAGGCAAACGCCATGTTGCCGACGGACAAGCAACTGGAAACCCCAAGCTATATCTTCACGGAAGATACGATTTACGGCGTATGCGGTGTGTACCTGCGCGATATGTGAGGACACCCGTAGAAATATAAGCAAAAAAGGAGAGACAACCTATGAACATGAAAACCTTCAAGTCGGTGTTGGCACTGCTGATGAGTCTGGCGCTCGTGCTGTCCTGTGCGGTGTTGCCTGCGGCGGCGCTTGACACGATCGGCGACGTAAACGGCGACGGCGCCCTCGATATGATGGACGCGTTCCGCGCGTTTCAGTTTGCCAGCGTCGGCACTGTGCCTACCGAAGCGGAGCTTGCGGAAGGCGATACCGATGCGGACGGCGACATCGACATGATCGACGCGTTTGCGATCTTCCGCGTGGCGTCGGGCGGTGAAAACAACCTGCCTGCGAAGCCCGCAGAGCCCGAGGAGCCTGTGACCTACATCGACATGCTCGTGCTCGACAACGTCGATCCCGGTTCGACGACGAACGCGACTGTGACGGCGGCAGAAAACGGCTCGCTGCTGATCGAAGCGACGGAAGAGGGCCAGGTCGGCATTGTCGGTCCCGGCACTTATGATGCGGCGACCCTGCAGTACACCCACCTGTCCATCGAGTCTGACGTGCCCTTCATCATCAAGTTCTACGACGGCGCGAACGGCAAGTGGATGGATTCCAGCGGAGACTTCTATCCGCAGTTCGGTCTGGAAGACGGCGGTCTGCCCGCGGCTGCCGGCACCTACACGCTGAACCTCGACACCGAAAGCTGCTACACCTGGGACGGCTCGGCTCTGCCCGAAACCGTGCAGATGTCCAGCATTTACATCTACCCGCAGGCGGCGGGCAAGATCCTCGTCAAGCATCTCGCGCTGAGCGCATCGGCGACCTGCAACGAAGAATGCGAAATCCACAACGACACCCTGCCGAAGATGCCTGTGGAAGTGGAAGACCGCGTGATGGATGGCGAGTACATTGCGATCACCGGCAACGCGAGCGAAGCGAAAGCGGGCGATATCGTGACCGTCAGCTTTGACATCGCGGAGAATTCCTACATTACCAACGGCGAGTTCAACATCTTCTGGGATGCGACCAAGCTGGAAGTGCAGGAGACCAACGAAGACGAAGACCTGCTGTATATGTCCTATGTCAACGGCGGCATCTTCAAGAGCTCCTGGATGAAGCTCGGTGTGCCGATCAGTGACGGTCAGTACAACTTCGGTTTTGCGGGCGCGTCGGCGACCTCGATGATGGGCGCGACCAAGGGCGGCACCATGTTCAGCATGCAGTTCAAGGTGCTCGAAGGCTGGACCGGCACGGAAGAAATCATCATGGCGATTCCCGAACTGTGCTCCAACGATGAAGTCATCGACTACACCAACGGCTATAACACCAACTGCGATTACTATGTGACCGCGACGGTGACCGTGGCGTAACGCCGGATCTTATTTCTACAATCGTTCGTCCAAGCGGCGACGGACAGAATGCCGTCGCCGCTTGGCACTGTTTTGTTTTCAAGGAGTTTGGATAGATATGCAGCCCTATTTGTTTCATTCCCAACGGCAGGAGCATCGCTCGCCGCTCGGTGCGGTAACACCCGGAACCGACGTCTGGTTCCGCGTGCGTGTCCCGCGTGAATGGCGTTGCCGTGCCTGCCGCCTCGTCATCAACACCGATGAACGCCCGATTTCCCGCTCGGAGATGTTCTGGGCGGGCATGGACGGCGATGCCCACGAATGGTGGGATTGCCGCTTTGCTCCGTCGCAGATCGGCTTGTATTTTTACACGTTTGAGCTGGAAACAGAGCTCCACGGCACGCTGTTGCTTCGCCGTCAGAGCGACGGCTCGGCGGCGTTGTCGGACACCGGTTTTCAGGCGCCGCGCTGGCAGTTGACCTGCTATGCGGCGGAGTTTGAAACGCCCGATTGGCTCGCGGGCGGTGTGATGTATCAGATTTTCCCCGATCGCTTTGCGACATCCGGCACGCCCAAGGACGGCGTTCCCGCCGACCGACGGATGCATGCCGACTGGAACGAGGAGGTCGGCTGGCAACCCGATGCACAGGGCTGTTATCGTAACGACGACTATTTCGGGGGCGACCTTAAGGGCATCGAAGAACGCCTGGATTACCTCAAAGAGCTCGGCGTGACCTGCCTGTATCTCAACCCCATTTTTGAAGCGCACTCCAACCATCGCTACAACACGGCAAGCTATGAGCGGGTCGATCCGTTGCTCGGCGACGACAAGGATCTCAAATCGCTCGTGGACAGCGCCGCTAAGCTCGGCATCCGCGTGATGCTCGACGGTGTGTTTTCGCACACGGGCTCGGACAGCGAATATTTCAACCGCGAAAATCGCTACCACACGGTGGGTGCGTATCAATCGCCTGCTTCGCCGTACTACACCTGGTTTAACTTCCGCCACTGGCCGTATGAATATGCGTCGTGGTGGGGCTTTGACACCCTACCTGAGGTCAACGAGACGCACCCCGCATTTATGGAGTACATCAACGGGGAGAATGGCATCGTGCGCCGCTGGCTGCGACTGGGCATTGCGGGCTGGCGACTGGATGTTGCCGACGAACTGCCCGATGGCTTCCTCGATGCGCTTCGCGATGCCGCGAAGGCGGAAAAATCCGACGCCGTTGTACTCGGCGAGGTGTGGGAGGACGCGAGCAACAAGCACAGCTACGGTCGCCGCCGCCGCTACCTGCTCGGGCAACAGCTCGACAGCGTGATGAACTATCCCTTTGCGGATGCGGTGCTCGGTTTCCTGCGCGGCGGCTCTGCCGAATGGTTCCATGCGACCGTGTCCACCATCGTGGAGCATTATCCGCCGCAGGTGCTTCGTCTGCTGATGAATCACATTGGCACCCACGACACCGAACGCGCCATCACGGTGCTTGCCGGCGAGCCGAGTCACGGACGCGGTCGCCCGTGGCAGGCGGCACAGCGCCTGTCTCCCGAGCAACACGCCAAGGGACGCTGCCTGATGCGTCTGGCATCGGCGTTGCAGTTCTGCTTACCCGGTGTGCCGTGTATCTATTACGGCGATGAAGCGGGCGTGGAAGGCTACCGCGATCCGTTCAACCGCGCTCCCTATCCGTGGGGTCGCGAGGATCGCGAGCTGATCGACTGGTATCGTCAGCTCGGCAAGATGCGCCGCGTGGCAGAAGCACTGGTTGACGGCGACTACACGCCGTATGTCACAAGTGCGGACGTGGTGTGCTTCGAGCGCGCCAAAGATACCAAGCGTCTGTTGTGTGCGGTCAACCGCAGCGACGAAGTGCGTACGGTGAATCTGCCGATCGACTGGCACGGCTTCACCGTGAATCTTGGCGGCGGACAGACCGACGTCGACGGCGTGCTTCATCTGCCGCCGCTCTCCTGCGCGATCCTCATCGACAACGACGATTATTAAGGTATAGAACCGGGATCGTTCGCGGCATTCGGGCGGACATGGTGCGGTTGGTTGTACCAACCGCATAAGAACGTAAAAAAACGGACGGGCATTTCGCTCGTCCGTTTTTGCGTTATAAAGATGTGTAGTGGCGGGCGGATGATATCCGCCCTTACTTTTTGTTCATGACAACCGCGAACGCCGCCGACAGCGCGGCAACGAGCGCGCCGATGCCGATGAGAAGCCACTGCATCGGGGTCGTCGCGGTCAGCGAGAAACCGTCCTCGGTCTGGATCGCGGCGAACAGCGTCACGGCGCTGAAGGTGGTTGCGATAACCGTGGTCAGCAGGGCAATGAGCACCGCCGGGCGTCCTTTGGTCTTCGCCGCAGCACGCGGACGGGGCGAACGCAGATCCAGCGACAGCGACAGCGCCGCACCCGCCGCCAGCGTCAGGATGGTTTCGGGGACCATGTAGGCGGCGTTGTAGGAGAGGGAGTAGAGGATCGCCTGATCGGCAGGGATGGAGATGTCGCGCCATACAGTGACACCCGACAGGAAATGGCAGACAAAGCGGATGCCGCAACACAGCAGAATGCCCGCCATCAACGATGCTGTCTGATCGAGCTTCGTGCGGCGAAACGCGCCGCCCAGTCCCAGCGCCGTGAACGCCAGCACATAGTCGAGCAGGATGATGGCGACCGCTGCTACCCACGAGGTGGCGTAGGACAGGTTGTTGAGTCCCATCAGCAGTTGGAGAAGCGATCCCGCGAAGCCGGTCAGCAGGCCCCATTTGGCACCGTGGCGATAGGCGATCAGGATCACCGGCAGCATACTGCACAGCGTCACCGAGCCGCCGAACGGCATGTTGACGACGGGAATGAACGACAGAACGAATGCCGCCGCCAGCATGACGGCGCTTTCTGCCAGACGAACAGTGGTTTTCATAAGAGGTCAGCCTCCTTTCAGAATGCGGAACGGCAACCACAAAAAAAGCGCCCTTTTCGCCAAAAGGCGGAAAAAGACGGTTTCCATGATCGCCGAACGCAAATGAAGCGGCCGACACGCTATTGAAAACATCCCTCCGCCGGTATTATCCGGATCAGGTTCAGGGTTTCGGGACCGAATGCCCGCTCTCAGCCGACCGATGTCAGCACCCCTTGTTTGCTTTTTTGTGTGGATTGTTCCGTCTGTTATGATACACCGGCGGCGGTTTTTTGTCAATAAGAATCAAAAGAATTGTAAATAATTCGAGAAATTTGAGAAATTTTCTACAAAAAACATTGAAAAGCAGAACGGTAAATGGTATAATGTGATAAATTCGGAGGCGTATGGCGGTGTTTGCCGAAAAAAGCGTTGCAAAATCGGCGCTTGCGGGTGTATACTACCGTAAAATACGCGCGCTCAAAGGAGAGGTGTCGGATGGCGGAACAATTCATCGGAGTGGATCGCATGGAGCATGCGGTCGCGCTGTTCGGCAGCTTCGATGAGAATATGAAAATGATCGAGGAGCACTATCACGTGGACGTGATCAACCGCGGCTCCGACATCCGCATCAGCGGCGACGTGGAAGCGGTGGACAAAGCGGTGCGTGCGATCAACGGGTTACTGCAGCTGATCAACCGCGGCGAGCAACCGGGCGAACAGAATGTGCGCTACGTGATGATGCTGGTGGACGAGGGCGGCGAGGACGCCCTGCCGCAGTTGTCCTCGGACAGCATCGCGGTGACGGCGAAGGGCAATCCCGTCAAACCGAAAACACTCGGTCAGAAGCAATATGTGGAGGCGATCCGCCAGAACACGATCACCATCGGCGTGGGACCCGCCGGTACGGGCAAAACCTATCTGGCGGTGGCGATGGCGGTCAAGGCGTTTCGCGCCAAAGAGGTCAATCGCATCATTCTGACGCGTCCCGCCGTGGAAGCGGGCGAAAAGCTCGGCTTTTTGCCGGGTGACCTGCAGTCGAAGGTGGATCCGTATCTGCGCCCGCTGTATGACGCGTTGTTTGAAATGCTCGGTGCGGAAACCTATCAGAAATATATGGAGCGCGGCAACATTGAGATTGCGCCGCTCGCCTACATGCGCGGACGCACGCTGGACGACAGCTTCATCATTCTGGATGAGGCACAGAACACCACGCCCGAGCAGATGAAAATGTTTTTGACCCGCCTCGGATTCAATTCCAAAATGGTCGTCACGGGCGACGTCACCCAGATCGACCTGCCCGACGGGCGCAAGAGCGGTCTCAAAGAGATCTTGCGGATTCTGCAGGATGTGGAAGATATTGCGATCTGCGAATTCTCGCAGATGGACGTGGTGCGACACCGTCTGGTGCAACGCATCATTGACGCGTATGAGCGGTTTGAAAAAAACAGACAACAACCTCAGGATCGAGAAAGGAAGCGCATGCCGTATGGCAAAGGTAAAAGTAGTCATTGAGGATCGACAGAAAACCATCAAAATCCCCACGGGGATGCGGATGCTGATGCGTCGTTGCTGTACGGCGGTGCTGGAGAATGAGCACTTCGGAGAACCTGCGCAGGTGGATATCACCATCGTGGACAACGCGATGATCCGTGAGATCAACCGTGAGCATCGCAACATCGACCGTGCGACCGACGTGTTGTCCTTCCCGCTCGGCGAGGACGGTGTGTACGACCGTCATCCCGAAACGGGCGCGTATATGCTGGGTGACATCGTCATTTCCATCGAGCGTGCGCAGGAGCAGGCAGAGGAATACGAGCATTCGTTCCAGCGTGAGGTCGGCTATTTGGTGGTGCATTCCATGCTTCACCTGCTCGGGTACGATCATGTGGACGGCGGGCTTGCCGCGGTGCGCATGCGCGAGCATGAGGAAGCGGTCATGCAAAAAATCGGTCTGCCCCGCGACGGCAGTTACGTGCTCAATTCCTGATCGACACCGATATACATAATGCCCCTTGGATTCGGATAAGAATCCAAGGGGCATTGTTTGTCCGCCTTTAGGTGTGGAATAACCCCCCGGTTCTACCGGGGGAGCAATAACAAAGCGGAGCGATAAAGTATAAAGCGATAAGCATAATCCTTGCCCTGGATCCCGCCTGCGGCGGTTTTGCGCACGCCGTATGCGTGCACAAAACTTCGACTTCGTCCCCTGTGCGTCATACTGAGCGGAGTGCGCATAGCGCACGAAGTCGAATGTATCTCACAGGGGACTGCGCTCAGGATGACGCGGGCAAGGAACGGGGCACTGCCTGTTTTACAGGCGGTCGTGCGTGTGATGCGATAATAACATTTCAGCGCCCCTTACAGGGGCTAAGCCGGCAACAACCCCTTCTAGGGGCAGTGCAAACCACCACTTCAGTGGTGGTTATTCTTTATTTAACTTTTTGCGGATGGATGCCCGCACACTGTCCACGAAGGAGGATTGCGCTTCCCCGAACAAGCAGGAGGTCGCGAAGTGTTCGCAGTTGTTGTGCAGAATGTGATAGCCACCTTCGTGAAGCCGCGCTTTGGCGGCTTCCACGGTGTCTGCAGGAGGGCGGCGGCGACGGCGTTCGGAGGCGGTGAGCGCCGCGACCTCCAGTTCCCCGCCCTGCAGGAAGGTATCGATGTCCGACACCAGCACCCGCACGGTATCGGCAGGCTGAGAGACGTTGTCGGGCAGTCCGAACTGATAAACCGTGTTGTCATCGGCGTAGATGCCGTAGTGGTGATAAAAACTCACCTTGACGCGGATCATATCGCCGAAGACGGGTGCGCGCTGGGTCCAGGTCATGGCTTACAGCTTCCCTTCAATCGTCTGAATGACGTCGGCGACGGTCGCCAGCGACATCAGATCGTCGTTTGTAAATTTGATGCCGAATTCCTCCTCCAGCGCCATCGCCATGTACAGCATACCGATGGAATTCATGCCGACGTCGTCGCGCAGAGATGCGGACGGGGTGATGGCGGTCGGGTCGACGTCTTCCTCGAATACGGCGACAAACACTTTAAGCAAGCGGTCAAATGTGGTCATAACGGTTCACTCCTTGTCATAATCCTGACACCGACACAGCTCCGCCAGCAGAGCGTCGGTGATGCGTTCGATGTCCTTGACGGACGGCATTTTTTTGGTGCAGAGAGCGGTCGGGTCGATGGGCTCGCCGACAATCACGGGGCGGCGGGCAAACGGGTGCGGACGCTTGGCGACGTACATCGGAATGAGCGGGACACCCGCTTGTACCGCCAGCAAAACGGCGCCCGATTTGATCTGTTCCACCTGCTCGCCGATGCCGCCCTGGGCGAACACGGTCAGCAGACGTCCCGCCTTCAGTACTGCCAGCGACTGCTTGATGGCCTGCAGATCGGTGGCACCGCGGTCGATGGAGATGCATCCGATGCCTTTGCACAGCACACGGATGACGGGGTTGCGCATCACCTCTTTGGCGGCGAGGAAAAACACGCGGCGATACCAGAATGCCGTGCCGACCAGCAGGGGATCGATCATGCAGGTGTGATTGGACACCAGCACGCCGCCGCCGCGCAGGATGGTTTTATAAGGGGTGCCGTCGGGGCGGCGTTTTTTGAGACGGAATGCCAATGGCAGCCAGCAGCAGACGAGGCGTCCGAGATCCTGCGGCAACCGACGGATATCCCAGAGTTTGGCTTTGGTCATGAGCGGGTCTCCTTTGTGTCCAGATGCGAAGCCAGCGCATAAATGCGGCGTTCCAGCATGGCGGTGAGCGCTTGGAGCTGTTCGTCGTCCGAGAGTCCTTCGGTCGTATGCTCGTGCAGATAGATCGGCTCCCCGATCACCACGCCTGCGCGCTTGTGGATGCCGTAACGCCCGTCGGTGTAGACAGGGATGATGGGGGCGTCGGTCTGCAAGGCGATGAACGCGGTGCTGACCGTGAAGGGGAATGGCTTGCCGCCGACAGGCAGGCGTCCTTGCGGGAACACGCCGAGCGTGCCGCCGCGGTCGAGCACCGCCAGGGCATCCGACACAAATTCAAAATCGAAGGTGTCGCGGTTGACGCGGATGCCGCCGAGCAGCTTCAGAAACGTCGCAAACAGCGGCCCTTTATTGAACAGCACCTCCGCCATCAGAAACCGCACCGTACGAAACGGAAACACCAGTAGATACAGCACAAAGTCCATCAGCGAGGTGTGATTGGACACGAGGATGCAGTGCTTGGGCAGACGCCGCCGCGCCCGTTCATTTTCCAGGCGCACACGCGGCTTGAAAAACAGCAGGGCGGGAACCGCGCCCGTCAGGCGCACAAAGCCCGAAAACAGCGTAATGGGAAGGGTGGATTTCATACGAAGAACCGTCCTTGTGATAAAATTACATCCGTTCGGCGATAAACGCGCGCATATCCTTGAGCGTGTAGCGGTAGGTGTCGTGTTCATCAAACGAGATGTGTTCAAATCGCGCGGCAAGCGCGGTGAGAATCGCGAAATATTGCATGCTCGTGGCACCCAGATCGAAAATGAGGTGCGCGTCGTCGCGGATGCCGGCGGGATCGATTTTCAGCACGTCCGCGATGACCTCGCGGATCGCCGCCGACAGCGGCGAGTCATCGTCGTCGGCATCGGTATCCGCGTCGATAAAGGCGCGGCGGTCCATCGTCGTGATGTCGCCGTTTTCGATGTGACGGCGCAGTTGCATACGGCTGACCTTGACGGCGGTCGGCGGCATCAGCTCATCATAGGTGAAGACGATCTGACGAAGCGCCGACACGGGCGGCAACGTCGCATTGAAGGCATCGATCGCGTCGAGCAAGCCCTGACGGCGGGCGGTCGACAACATCGGATGCACCTGCACGATCAGCGACAGCACGTCGCCGTGATCGCTGTTCAGCCCCATCACCGAGAATGCCACGGCATCCGTCAGGCGAAGCTGACGTTCGATGGTATCGGGGTTGATATTTTCGCCGCTTTCGGCGATAACCATATCGCCGACGCGCCCTTGAATGTAGTAACAGCCTTGCTCCTCGCGCATGGTGTCGCCGGTGTCAAACCAGCCGTCCGTGCGCGCCTCCTCGCCGTTGACCAGCTTGCGCGTACACAGTGTCCCGCCGCGCACCAGCAGTACGCCCTCGTCGGATAAGCGGTATTCCACCGCGTCGAACGGGCGACCGATGCTGTTGCGGTTGAGGTCCTTCGGGCGGCGGCGAAGCTCGACCGAGGTGATGCCGATCTCGCTCATGCCGTAGCCGTTGCGCAGGTTGTAGCCGATGCTGTTCATCAGCACCAGCGCCGAATCGCGGATATAACTGCCGCCGTTGATGCAAAAACGGATGGAGCGTCCGAACAGTGCGTCCGTCACCTCGCGGAGCAACCACCGCGCCGCGGCAGAGCCGAGAGCGGGCGAGAGGTTTTGAAGCTTGGTGGCAAGCGCCGTGCCGCGCGCGAATTTCCGTTTGGTGTTATCGTCCTTTTTGTCGATTTCGGCAAGTACCTGCTTTTCAATGGTGTGCCACAGCATCGGCACGGCGAAAATATGCGTCACTTCATGGCGACGGCAGGTTTTCAGAATCGTGTCCGCGCTGTAATCCCGCAGGAATACCAGCGTCGTGCCGAAGAAGGTGAACCAGAAAAAGACGGCAAACAGACCGAAGATGTGATAAAACGGCAAAAAAGCCAGTTGTTTGAGAGCACCGTGCACATGATCGGCGATGCGGGGGTCCGCTTTCACGATGGAACGGAAGTTCATGATCTGCGCGGATACCTGCTCACCGCTGTAAAAGCAGACCACTTCCTTCATGGAGGTGGCGGACGACGAAAAACACAGCTCATCGGCAAACACCTCGTCGGGAACGGGCGGCGCATCCGTCGTCAGCGATTCAAAGGGAATCGCCGTGACACCCAACGCCGAAGCGCCGTTGCAGACGCTGTGGGTGATATGCAAGGTATTGAGGATGGAGCGGGACATCGCCGCGGGGTAGCGCATATTGACGAGATACGGCTTGTTGCCGCTTTTGAGGATCGCCCAGAATGCCGCCACGTAGCTGACGCTGTTTTCCATTTCCAGCGCCACATATTGTCCGTCGGCGCCCAGCTGTTGATACAGCGCATTGGCCGCGGTGTCGATCATCGCGCGCACATCCCCGTAGGTGTAGCGTCGGATGCGGTAGCCGTCGTTGGTTTCGCACATCACCAGAGACGGATCGGAAAAGGTGATATCAAATATCGTGCGCAGATCGTGCGCGGACTGTTCCAGGGCTGCGGACCGCACCCGCAACCGTTTGCGGATCTGACGATTCATGCGACACCCTCCTTTGTCTTTATATAGATAAAAGTATTATAAAAGTATCCGTATCAAATGTCAAGACAGCCTCCGCCGAAAATCCCCTTGCCTCGCCAATCCGCCGTCCGTACAGACGATATCTCTTTTAAAAAATGATAAAAAATAAGCCGCGCATCTTTCGACGCGCGGCTTGGCGTTCACTATGCGATCAATAATAGCTGTAGTACGAATACGGATCGGCGGCAATCGGTATATAGACGGCGAGACAAACAATGGCCAGCACCACCAGTGCGCCGCACAGTGCCAGACCGACAATACCGAAGATCTTACCGTAGCGGCATACCGTCATGGTACTGCCTTGTGCGACACATTGTCTGGACAGCACCAGACCGACGATAGACAACGGCAGGGCATAGAGCAGAAACACGATACTGTACGTAAATGCCATGATGCCCATGATTTCCAGATCCCAATCTATGGCTCCGAGCACCAGGAAAAATCCGGATAAAAAGATACCGATCGCCCCCAGGACCGTACCGGCAATGGACAACGCCATGCCGGCGATGGCTTTCCCCTTGGAAGGGGGCGGCGCAGCGGGCGGCGCATACGGCGCTTGTATCGGCGTGACATAGGGAGGCGGCGCGTAGGCGCTGACAGGGGGCTCGGGATTCACGACCGTGGCAGCAACCGGCTCCTCTGCGGGAGCGGCAACGGGTTGTTCCCCGCCGCAAACGGGGCAAAAGCGCGACGCATCGTCGATGGCGGAATAGCAAAGCGGACAGGTTTTCATAAAGCAATCCTCCTTCAAGAACAGGGTGTTTGAATTACATCGTTGCGGAGATGACCATCACCAGCAACTGCACCACCGCCATCGCGGCGGCGACGATCGTCAGAATGATGGCGACGCGGGCGAGTACGCGCGAGATGGAAATCATGCGCGAGCGGTTGCCTGCCGCGGCGCTTTGGTTGGTCAGATGCCGTCCGACCAGGGCAAAGGCGAGCGCAAAACCGCCGACAGCCAGCACCATATACAGAGAAAAGCCGGACACAACGCCACCCGCGGTCAGCATCTCACCCGCTTCGGCAGGATCGATAAAACCGATGAAGCCGAACAGCCACGCGAACAGCGAAAAATAGAGTTGGATGATGATGGTGGCAATCGCGCATTCCAGACCGGATGCGCTGAGCACCAGACCGACGATGGCTTTGACGAGGGACGGCGGCTTCGTCGGCGCAGCAGGCGCGACGGGCACCGCGGTCGGCATTGTCAGCGATGCGCCGCAAACCGAGCAATAGGCAGGATCGTCTTCAAAGGTGTGAAGGCAACGAGGACAGGTTTTCATATACAGGACCTCCTTTTCGGATATGGACAGAGTGTTTATGTGACAGCGTAGTATAGAATTGCCGCTAAAGTCGTGAGCAACGCAGCGCCGCCGATGGTCAGAGAGACAATACCGAGTATACACCCGACTCTAGCCATGCGGGTGCGGTTGCCGACCTTGATCGCTTTTTGCGCACCGCGCAGAGCGTTTGTACCGAGAATGACGGCAGGAAGCCACAAAATCGCGATGAACACGCCTGCTGAAATAAAGAGTTCGACGTTGGCGCTGCGATCCCACAGCGATGCCGTCATTAACCAGGAGAAACCGGCGAGATAGACCGCGACGATCCCTGCGATCATACTGCGCACCGATTGTCCGAGAGCGGGAATCACAGGACGGTCGGGCGACGACTCATATACAGGACGCTCCATCGGCGGGAACGCCATCCTGCCACAGTTCGGGCAAACGTCCGTCACGCTGTCATTGATCCACGAAAAGCACTGCGGACATTGAATCATCGCCGCTCCCTCCCGACTGACCGTGCATTCGCCCGGGAACTCTCCACGAGCCCCGCTACGTAAATTTTACTATCTATAAACAGTATACCACGCTTTTCGACAATAGACAAGAAACAATTTGTGAATAAACATCCCCTGTGATGTCGATCAGCAGACGTCACAGGGGAGAAGGGTTAACGATATCCGATTTCTTTCAGATAATCCAAAAAGACCAACGTAAATGCATCGCCACCGTCGTGGTTTAAGTGGTCGCTGTTGTTGTAATACTCGGGGGTGTTGGAAAACGCCTCATCGTGCGACATATCGTAATACGGTACACCGGTGGTTTCCTGCACAGTGCGGGCGTTTGAAAAATAATAGTGCTCGAGCTCCTCGTCGGTAAACGCTTCGTTCAAGGTGTGGTGCACGGGCGTGGTGACAAGCACCGGCTTCCATCCTTGCTCTTTGCAGTAATTGACCATGTCGATGAGGTATTGGCGATTAGCAGGCATATTCGGTTCGCCCGTAATCATAAAGCCCGAACGCCAGCTTTCGGCGCGACCGAGTGCATGGACTTTCAGCTCCGACTCTTTGGCTTCGCGTGCCGCTTGTGCCGCCGCCTCTTCGGACAACGCGGATTCATCGGCATCGGCTTCCATCATCATGCCGCCGACGTCCATTGTTTGATCCTTGATGAGGTCTTTAAACAGGTATTCGCCGCTTCGCAGAACAGGCAGGTATTTGGCGTTGATCAGCGTTTCATAGCTGAATCCGCGCAAGTATTCTTTGTCCATATAGGCATAATAGCGCTTTTGCGAAGGTTCTGTCACCGACATGCAGAACGAGAAATAGGAGGTGGGAATGGCAATCACGCATCCGTCGGCAATATGATCGGAAAATTGCTTGATCGTTTGGAAGTCATGGTAGATATCTTCGCCGGACAAGGCGAAGTTAAACGTAGTTTCGCTGAGTGTGTCGGGGTAACGGAAGGAAGCGAGTCCGTGGCTGGTGCCAGTGTTGGCAAGGGTGATGCCGGTTGGCACGTCTTTGAATTTTTGCACCTCACCGTAGGTGTCGGTGTAATAATAGCCGTTGACATAGACGGTGTTCAATCCGATCATGATCAAGGCGACCACCAACAGAAGGGATACGAATTTCACAGCAAATAAACCGCCGCGTTTCTGTTTCATGCGATGGCCTCCTTTCTCAGAATTGGAAATAGATAAAGTCTTGCATTTCGGCGCGGGCGAATAACAGAACATACACCACAACCAGCGTATAGATCACAAAGCGGATCACAAGCGGCTTTGTGGTGACGAGTTTGTTGAGCGATACGCGGTAGTCGATGACCGACGCCAACAGGAATACCGGCACGGTAAACATCAGGCGGTAGAACTCTGCACGAGTGCCGAACATGGATTTGAGAACGCCGAACAGCTCGGAAAAGCTCGGAATATCCAGTGTGAATATACTGCTGATCGCGTATACGGCGTCCGACAGAGAATTCGCGCGGAAAAAGATCCAGCCGAAGCACACAAGGCTAAAGGTGAATAGCATTTGTAACACGCTGTGGATACGCGGGATTTTATCCAGTCGAATGGCGTGATTGACCTTGTTACGAAGCGCTTGTGTGCGGCGACCGATCACTTGGAAGCCACCGTGGAGCGCACCCCAAATCACAAACGTCCAGTTCGCGCCGTGCCACAGACCGCTGACGAGGAAGGTGATAAAGAGGTTCAAGCAGGTGCGTGCTTCGCCCTTGCGGTTGCCGCCCAGCGGAATGTAGACATAATCCTTAAACCAGGTGGACAGCGAAATATGCCAGCGACGCCAGAAATCCTTGATCGAAGTGGCAAAGTAAGGATGGTCAAAGTTGCCCATCAGGCGGAAGCCCATGATACGCGCGCAACCGCGAGCGATGTCGCTGTAGCCCGAGAAATCGCAGAAAATCTGGAACGCAAACAGCACCGTAGCGATCAAAATTGCAAAGCCGTCGAAGGCTTCCAGATTGTTGTAAACGGTGTTGACACAGGTGCAAACCGTGTCGGCGATGACGATTTTTTTGAAGAAGCCCCACGCCATCAGGCGAAGGCCGGAGGCGGCGTTTTCGTACGTGAAGTGATGTACTTCGTCAAACTGGGGAAGCAGGTTTTTACTGCGTTCAATCGGGCCGGCGACCAGTTGCGGGAAGAACGACACAAACAGTGCGTATTTACCGAAATGACGTTGTACGGAAATGTCGCCGCGATAGACGTCAATAGAATAGCCGAGCGCCTGGAAGGTGTAGAAGGAAATGCCGACCGGCAATACAAGGGAATAGGGGATCGGTGTGTACGACCAGTGCAACCAATCAAATAATGCATAGAGGCTGTCGAAGAAGAAGTTGAAATATTTAAAGGTAAATAAAATGCCGAGGTTGATGATAATACTCAAAGCCAACCACAGTTTTTTCATGGATGGTTTATTCGAACGATCAATCAACAATGCCGCTCCATAGGTAATGACGGTGGAAGTCAGCAGCAGTAATGCATATGCCGCATTCCACCCCATATAGAAAATATAGCTGGCGGCTAGCAAAAACGCCCAACGGAATTTTTGGGGGATCAAAAAGTAAATGCACGCAACAAGCGGGAAGAAAATCACAAACTCCAATGAGTTAAAAAGCACGCCTACCCCTCCTTTTATCTATAATCAAAATTATTGTATCAATTTTAAAAAGATAATGCAAGAGGAAACGAAACAAATGTAATAAAAGCGCGGAAAAAGAAAAAGCAGGTAAACCTTTTGGTTCACCTGCTTTTTTCGACCCAAGGCTTGAGTTTTGTGCATTCGGACAGCATACATCAGCTTATCCATAAAATGTAATGTCGATCTTCGGTTTTTCGCTACAATTTAACTCCAGAAGTTAGGCAGAGTAAATCGCCAGTATAAGTACACCAGACCCGAAAGGATATGCAGAGCCAATAATACATAGCCTATGAATAGCTTTGCACGACTTCTTGAGGTTCCATTGTATTCTCTTTGATAAGTTATAAATTGAGACATAGCTACCATCCAAAATATAAAGGCACCGAGTATTTTACCCCATGCCCAGTTATCTCCCGGAATTTCTCTTCCAACCTCGGTAATAAACATATGTTGAAGTGTACCGACAATAAAAAGTAATACAGATAGCCTTCCGGAGGACAAACGCCAAAATCGTTTTGCGTCTAAACCCATGACATAAACGGGAAACGCAACAAGTAAAGCGATTAGCGCAGAATATGTCAAGATCGGGACAAGCCCGAATCCGCCGTAATTATGCAGAAAGGATACGAGCATATGAGCCTCTTCTGATTTATCGGCTGACGGATTGATAGCATACAAGCCCAGTAGTTGATATAATGATAAGCAGGCGGAAGGAATAAAAGCAAGTACGATTTTAACACAAAAAACAAATGCTTTGCCCTTAGAAGCAAACAACTCTATTAAAAGGAATACAGCCAAACCCGGAACAAAAATCTGAATAAACGTTGGTTTGGCCAGATTGCTCAATATTAAAACAAGAGGGAACAGAATGAGCTCTTTGCTTGTATATATGCGGTACTTTTTTGTTGAATTTTGCTGCTTATATCGATCGTAAATGCGAATGAACATATAAAATGCCAGAATCGCAAAGGGGCGAACCATCATACTGGTTGGGTTGTGCCACGGATTCGGAGTTGCCGCAGGCTTGTTAATCCACGGATTTAAGAAATAAACCCAAATGGGATAAACCGTCATCACAATCAATGATGCCATTTGCGCCATTCCTCGATTTTTACACACCGTCTCAAACACCTTATAAACAATAAAAGCAGTAAATGTGTTAACAAGTCCTGTAAAAACCGCCGCCGCGAAGCGAAGCGGCAAAAACAAAGCGAATATTTTTACTCCCAGGTGCCACAAAAAATAGGATTGGTCGGTTATGTATGGAAATGTCATTTCTTGTGCCCACACAGAGTGATAAAGCAAATCTGAGCCTTCCAAATAAGCAAAATACGAGGCTCCAGTGGTGATTGTAAACATAACCAACAACAGCGCCCACGGAAAAGAGGTGTTTAAAACTGTTTTATATGCTTTGGTATTTATAATTTTCAAGATTCTATTATGAAGTGCTTGGCGCACATCATCATATTTTGAACAAACAATCACTTTGCAGAACGTCCATAGAAGCAAAAACAGCACAAAAAAGAAGATTCCGAATAAGCCTCCTAAAAATAATAAACTAACTGCAATCAACGAGATTTGTGCTGTTTGTCCACCGGGAATGATTGAAAATGCTCGTTCTACCAGTCCGGGCACTTGCCCTTCTCCAAACAAGCCTTGGAAGTATTGTGACAAAATAATATACAGCGGCCAAATCGAAACAGCGATAGCGCCAATCCATATGACAGCTTTTTCTTTTTGATCGGTTTGTACTATAGAAAAGTGAAAAAGCTTTCGCTTACCACACAAAACGCCGATTGTAAAAAGACACGCTACCACAAATTGTAATCCTTGTGTTTTTGTTTCGTCAATCAAAAACAACGATGCGAATAACAGCCATGCGCCTATAATGGCGCCGGTTGATAGTGCTTCATATGGTTTGTTTTGAGTAGTCATGTTTCTGCTCAACGAAATTCCTCTCCTCTATTATATGAATGGAAGCACGGTTACTCCACCATAATATAGTATCCGATTCTGGTAGAGCTATCACTCACATGCCCGTCGTTTGTCAGGTCGAATTCACTGACACGGACAAGTTTCTTTTTTGCTTCACAATCCAGTTGTTCAAAATGTTCTATATCTTTTTGACTAAACAAAAAACGAATTTCCGCCCTGCGCTCTGCTTGCTGGCCATGAATTTGCAAACCGTTTCCGCAGGCGACATCGATCACCATCTTTAAGAAATCCTGTCCGGTTGACAAATACACCAAATCCGACCCGATGCAGTCACCGCCCATTCTCGCACCGATTTCTATGATGCGCACATTGCCTGATTCATCTACACGGAATTCCGAATGGCCGGCGCTGTTTTCGACATGCAAGGCATCCAATGCCGCAAATACAACTGATTTTGCTTTTTCAATCAACTCCGGAGAAAGGTCTGACGGTTGGCAATGACCGGTTTCAATAAAATGGGGCGCACCGGTGGTGAATTTCTTGGTGGTGGCCAAATAATGGTGCTTACCTTGATAGGAAATAGTCTCCATGCTGTATTCGTTGCCGGTCAAATACTCTTCGATAATCGCCTTGTTTTCAAACGATACTTCGCAAGCCGCTTTTACGGCTTGTTCAACGCCTTCTATCGAATCCAGTTTCATAATAGCGCGACTACCGGAGCGGTCTGTGGGTTTAACGATAACCGGAAAAGAAAACTCGGCCAGCGCAGTGACATCAACTGCTTCTCCTGTACGTAAGAATTTCGGGCAGGACACACCGGCAGCATGAAGTGCCTCTCGCATGGCAAATTTATTGGTTTGAACGACTGAATATTTTGTTGCATTGCAAGGCAATCCCAGTTGTTCCGCAACATAGTTGACGGTGATGGTTGCCAGATCCGAGGCGATGGAACAAATACCGTTCGGTCGAATTTCTCGACATTTTTCCAAAATCAAATCTTTCTCCACAATGCTGATCGGATAGAAATAATCTGCAGTATATTCTCCGACGTCGCCGCATTGCCAAGCAAAAACATGGGTTTCATAACCTAAGGCTTTGGCCTTTATGATTAATTGGTTTTGAAAATCGTTGGCGCCGATAATGACCAGCTTTTTCATAAAGCACCTCATTAACACTTATCTTTTGTAAAAATCACAAACCGCCTGAATGACCCGATCCGCGCTGTCCTGCTCAAGTCCATAATACAGCGGCAATCTCAACAGGCGCTCGCTCTCTTTGGTGGTGTAACGATCTTCACCGTGGAACCGACCGAATTGTTGTCCGGCGGGAGCGGTGTGTAAGGGAATATAGTGGAATACTGCAGCGATTTCGTTGCTTTTCAAAAAAGCAATAAGCTTTGTGCGTTCATCCAAGTCGCGCGCCTTTATGTAGAACATATGAGCATTGTGCGTGCAATGCTCCGGGATCACAGGTAGTTCAATCAACCCCTCGTTCTCAAGGGCTTGCAATCCCGCACGATAACGCTCCCAAGTTTGCAGGCGATTGTTATTGATTTCGTCCGCACATTCCAGTTGCGCCCAGAGATAGGCTGCGTTGATATCGCTCGGAAGATAGGAAGATCCAAAATCCACCCACGTGTATTTATCCACTTGTCCACGGAAAAACTTACTGCGATTAGTTCCTTTTTCGCGGACAATTTCAGCACGTTCAACATTTTGCGGATCGCGAATCAAGAGCGCGCCGCCTTCGCCCATGCTGTAGTTCTTAGTTTCATGGAAGCTGAAGCATCCGTATTCGCCGAATGTACCAAGCGGTTTTCCCTTATAAAACGCCATAACACCTTGAGCGGCATCTTCCACAACCTTCAGATTATGCCGTTTGGCGATGTCCATAATCACATCCATTTCACAACCGACACCGGCATAGTGCACCGGTACGATGGCCTTGGTTTTATCTGTAATGGCGTCTTCGATTAAGGTTTCATCAATATTCATTGTACCGGGGCGAATATCCACAAATACCACCTTGGCACCGCGGCCGACAAACGCATCGGCCGTAGACACAAAGGTATATGCCGGCATAATCACCTCATCACCGGGCTGAATATCACACAGGATTGCCGCCATTTCCAAAGCGTGTGTACACGACGTGGTAAGCAGTGCTTTTTGCGATCCCGTCTGTTCCTCAAACCACGCATGGCATTTTTTGGTGAACTCGCCGTCACCGCATATTTTATGGTTATCGACAGCTTTTTTGATATAGTCTAGTTCGGTTCCGATATACGGCGCGATGTTAAAATTAATCAATGGAATTTCTCCTCTCAAGATGACTTCAATATCAACAATCCATATCGACGGATATAAACACAAGCCATTGAATAAACCCAAAGTGATTATTAAAAACTTGGCGGTATCAAAGAGCAAAAACAACAATTCCAACAATAATCAGCGATAATCCTAGTTTTTTTCTAAACGATATCTTTTCTTTTAAAAATAAATAGCTAAATATGGCAATGAAAATATAACCTGACGATTCTAATATAGGACCCAAAGACAAAGGGATTTTTGAATATGCTATAATCGTACAAAACGTTGCCGCAAAAAAAATCAAATATGCCGTAATTACGCGTATATTTAAATATTCTCGTATTTTATTAGAGTACGATATATTTGCGCTTTTCTTTAACAAGATTTGCGACAAGGCCGAAATAAATGTACCGAGAACAAATATCGATGCAAACACAATTTTCTCAATCATCCGAAGTCACCACCACGATCACACCTATAATGACAATGATTGCACCAACAATCATATTCCACTTTATAGTTTCCTCAAAAAACACAACGCCCCATACAATGCCCCAAATCACAGTGATGGCTTTGTTTGCATATGCCGTTGTCAAAGGGAGCTTTTTTATGATTTGTTGCCATGCGATCGCATACACAAATAAATTCAAAAGCGCTATGCCGTACCATAAAATGAAAGGTAACGATAAAAAGGAGGATTGGGAAGCTAATTTTGAATAAACTCCACCTAAAGAATAGACAGCTAATATAACATGCAGAATTAATAGGTGTTTTGTATTCAATGTCTGTTTTAGCTTACTCATCTTTGGTGTCTTCCTTTGAACTGATTATATTTCGCACAACGTATTGGGGCGTTTTATTGATGCTGATATACGTTCGTCCGACATATTCCCCGACCATTCCGACAACCAAAAGAATGATTCCGCTTGCAATTAGCGTTAGCGCCATGATGGAAGTCCATCCAATGGCAATTGTCGGGTTAACTAATTTCGTTATGATTAACACCAACGTAGCGATAAATCCAACCGCCGAAAAAATGCACCCGAATACGGTTGCAAATCTCAACGGTTTTACCGAAAAAGCTGTAAAACCGTTGACCCAAAGAGATAGCAGTTTTTTAAATGTATACCCCGAATTGCCCTCCAAGCGCTTTCTTTGGGGGACATCTACATTGCCGATTTTGGACGTCACTTGAACTAATAATCCGGTTATATAGGGATAAGGGTTAGGGTATTTGACAATTTCGTCTATAACGAATTTTTTTGCAATAAAATATACTGATAAATACAAATCTTTGGGATATTCAAGCATATGATGTGCCATAAATTCGTTCATTTTCGTTCCGAGTTGTCTAAACAGCGATGTTCTGTCTCGGCGAGTGTATTTTCCGCAAATCACGTCAAAATCTTCGTCGTCCAACTTGCGTTTCAAATCGAACAACGTATTGAACGGGGTTTGTCCGTCGTCATCGCCGCACACGATGTAATCACCCTTCGCCAAGCGAAGGCCGCACATGGTAGCAGATGCTTGCCCTTTGTTTTTGGCTAAATCTACTGCGACGACCTGTTTATTATCTTCTGCGAGTCGCTTAAGAGTTTTGAATGTATCATCCGGAGAGCAATCGTTCACAAGAATAATCTCATACTCATATTCCGGTTTTATCTGCATGGTAGTTTTAATTTCCTCTATAACTTGGATAATATTGTTACCGGAGCGGTAACACGGAATAACGAATGAAATCAACATATTCACATCTCTCCTCAAGCATATTACTTTATATATTCATTTCAAAACTTTTGCGATCAAGCTTTGTTGATCGTGCTGGCACTAACACGTCACCGATCTGTGTGCTTTTATCTGCGTATGCACCGGCTCCGATTAATGTACTGGCCGCAATTGTGATATTATTTCTAACTGTACAATTCAGGCCAAAGAAACAATGATGTTCCACATCGACGAACCCGCCAAAAGAGGCGGAGGGAGCAAAATAATTAAAATCCCCTATGTGTGCATTATGTGAAATGTTGCAATTATTCCAAATTATATTTGCGTTTCCGATTGTTGAATCAATTCCGACATAAGCCCCACTAAGAACAATGTTTCCTTCTCCGATATCTGTAGTTTCAATTACAGCGTCTGGATGATAAAAAGATGCAATGGTATAGCTTTTATTTTTAATCCTATGATAAACGTTTTCACGGATCGTGTTCATTTTTTTATAACCTATTCCAATCAGAATATCCACAGCCTGCGGCGAAAACAGATTTTCGATTATTTCAAAAGGAACTACCGGTATGTCATGAAGATACGGTTCGTTAATATACTCCTTATCTACAGTAAAAGCGATTACAGTACGACCTTGATACTTTTTAACATACTTTGCCAGCATATAGGAATACTCTGTGTTTCCAAAAATCACGATATCTTTTGTCATGCGTCACCAAACCCGATTCTTTTGTATTGCTAAGTATAGATAGTTTTGTGCTTAATTCTTAATTGTTCTTAGATAAAAGATTCCTTGCTTACGGTTATTAGCAGTGTCGATAAAGGCTGATGTAAGTCACCCGGATAGATTGTGTTGGCGATCACTAGGGCAAAACGCCATTTTTAATATATATCCTTATTGAAAAGTATACATCATTATTTTATAAAAATCAATCATTTCTCTATTTTTTGACGCATTTCTGACACAAATAACCGACAGTTTGCAGGGCAAATGTATTATTTGCAGAAACTTTTATTATGGGTTGTTAGGTTAGACAGAATCATTCGCATTGTTTTGCGGCTTGAACGTTGTTTGAATTGACTTTTACACAAAAATCAAGAGCACTCGGTCGAGCGGGGCAAAGGTGCAGAAAATGAAAAAGCCTTGACACCATATTGGTTTCAAGGCTTTTCTGGTCCTCACCACGAGACTTGAACTCACGGCCTCTTGACCCCCAGTGACAGCCGCAAATGCGGCAGCCTAAAGCTGAGCGCGCCTAACTCGTTCCAAAAGCTTCCTGAACTGCAAAGCGGGCGACTCCCGCTCGCAGAAATGTTCTTGACTTTGGTATATTCAGTATACCGCAGAATAGGGGAATGTCAAGGGGTGTCGATTGATGCAAACAAGTGTAAATCGATCAAAATCGATGTGAATTGATGTGGATTATTATATTTCACTGTTTTCATGCTTTTGGAGAATGTCTTGTGACTGAGAGCGAACAATTGTTCCGCATGATAAATCGTTTTATTTATTGATTGAAATCAAAAATAGTTTTATTTAACCAAGGAATCTTATCTACGATTCGATCTATTGTCACTCGGAAAAGTAAAATTTGAAGAGATATTATAATCATACATACAATGGTTTGTGCACAGATGGATACAATTGTAAACAGAAAACAATATGGTGAAGCTGCTACCGATTCCAGCCTCAGGATGTTATTATAGAGAATATTGGCAAATGCACCGCCGTCGTGAATGATATATACTCCGAACGCCGTAGAGGCAACAAAATTGATGAAGCCACTTTTGAAATGCCAAGAGGAAAACATCATTAGCAACGAGCATGCAGACAGTATATTGAAGAAGAAGTCATAACAATGGTTGGTAAGAGGCCATCCGATGATAATACAAGAAAAGCCTAGGAAAGTACAGGTAATAAAGATGAGCAAATAATACCACCATTTAAGAGTGAAACGAAAGTGGAGTTGCAAGTATCCGCCGATTATGTACAATACGATAAAATGAACGATGCCGAATCCACCGTCGGCAATGAGGGGGTTTGGCAAAAAAGAGGGCCATATCGAAAAGAATATGAGTAACACAATGACCAAAAACGCATATTGCTTTGATGATAATTGGTGTAAGCCAATATTCAAGAAAGGCACCAGAAACTCCAAAACGATGTACACGCGAATGAACCAAAGCGAACCTTTTACATATGGAGCGCATGACACAATCAAATCTTTTATAGAAAATTCAACAATACCAAAGAGGGCGGCGGCAATATAGGTTGTTGCACCTAAAAAGGCGATAGTCAATAAAAGATTGACAATGCGTCGAAGTTTGAGGCCTTTGGAGTATATTCCAAAATAACCGGACAATAAGACAAAACAGTTGACGCCGATTATGCAAAATTGACGAAGAAATTCCATAGAATAATAGTTGAAAGGTGCATCCACATGTTCGGCTAATCTTGCAATATAATGGAGTGCGACAACCATACCGATGGCTATAATTCTGAGCATCTCCATAGACGACTCGCGAGAGCTTTTGGTGAATAGTTTCATAACAAAGATCTCCTTTTTTAACAGAGCGTTTAATGGTATCTATTATACATAGAAACGTTATAAAAATCAATCATAAAGGTAATTTGCTGAGATGTTATACAGTGTAAACGGAATGAATAGCAAGGTGGATTTCGATAATCAAGCAATAGGAAAGTAAGGTAACTTTGTTGTGCTCCCTCCTTTTCAAGTCTCAATCAGACAAAAATAAAAGAGACAGACCTGATGGTCTGTCTCTTTTCTGGTCCGAGTGGCGAGACTTGAACTCACGGCCTCTTGACCCCCAGTCAAGCGCGCTACCAACTGCGCCACACCCGGATATGCATTTGTCATCCGCTTCACGCGAACTGCGAAAGCGATTATAGCATACCTTCTCCTGAAAATCAAGCCCCTAATCGCAAAATTCTTGAAGTTTTTTGCGATTGGAGGGCTTTTTTGGATGACAAGGGAGTGATTGCTGCGTTTATCACACAAAGATTGTCAAAATCACCAAAAGCGGGAGGGGGTGACTGGTTATTATTCGCAAACCTTGCCCAAAAAATGCGGCGAAATTTGATAGAAATATAGCAAACCCTCTTGAGATTTGTAAAAAAATATGGTAGAATACATTAGTTAGATAATATAAAGGAGAGGTGCGTCTTTCGGAACGCACTTTCCGGGAAATGAGGAGGGACTCCGTATGGCATGGCTGTTGGTGGTGGCACACCCCGATGATGAAGTGCTCGGTGCCGGCGCGACGATGCGCAAGCTGGCGCAAAGCGGTGAAAAAATCTATGTGGCGGTGATGTCCTACGATGCGGATGCCCGTGCATTCCGTCCGTCCGATGAAGATCTGCATGCCGATGCCGAAAAGGCGATGGCGATGCTGGGCGTCGAAAAGATTTATAAAGGCACCTTCCCGAATATCCGTCTGAACAATGTGCCGCATCTGGAACTCGTACAGTTTATTGAAAAGGCGATCCTTGACAGCGGTGCGGATCATATCATCACGCACCATCCCGCCGATCTGAATAACGACCATCTGCATACGTCGCTCGCCTGTCAGGCGGCGATCCGTCTGTTCCAGCGCCGCGCCGATGCGCCGCCGCTTAAGGAGCTGTGGTATATGGAAGTGCTGTCTTCTACTGAATGGGCGCTTGACAAGGGCATGCACGGCTTTGATCCTACGGTGTTTGTCGAGATCGGGGAGGATTGTCTGAACACGAAGCTCGAGGCACTCAAGCTCTACCGCGGCGTGATGCGGGATTATCCGCATCCGCGCAGTCCCGAAGCGCTCAAAGGCCTTGCGGCATATCGCGGCGCGCAAGGCGGCGTGCATTATGCCGAAGCCTTTCAGTTGGCGTTGCGTCGGTTTGTGTGAGGAGACGAACTATGAACGATAAAAAAGTACAGCGCTTTATCAAGCGCGCCTTTGATATTGTATTTTCGCTGGTGTTGTTCCTCTGCGCGTCCCCGTTTCTGCTGATCGCGATGCTGGTGGTCAAGATTTGTTCCCCCGAATCGCCGATCTTTTTCAAGCAGGTGCGCAGTGGCTACAAGTGCAAGGAATTTATCATCTACAAACTGCGTTCGATGACCAATGAACGCGATGAGCACGGAGAATTGCTTCCCGATGAGGTGCGTTTGAAAACCTGGGGTAAGATCATCCGCAAAACGAACATCGACGAGATCCCGCAGGTGCTCAACATCCTGAAAGGTGAGATGTCGCTGATCGGTCCGCGTCCCGTATTACCGTCGGATGTGGCGCTGTTCAATGACTATCAGCGTCACCGTCAGGATGCCATTCCCGGCATTTCGGGCTGGGAAGCGGTCAACGAATGGGAAACGCCAACGTGGGAAAAGAAATTTGAATACGACATTTATTATGTCGATAATTTTTCGCTGTGGCTGGATATCAAGATCTTTTTCAAGACCATCTATGTGATCTTCTTTGCCAAGCGTCCCGACGAGTCGTATCGTCCCGCTCGCTTTGAAGGCAATGCCCCGACGGAGGATGCCGTCGAAGAGCCTGTTGAAATATCGTAAACGAAAGGAGAGCACGCGTATGATCGTGTCGATCCATCAACCCGACTATATCCCTTACTTAGGATATTTTTATAAAATCGCGCAATCCGATCGCTTTGTGTATCTGGATGATGCGCAGTTTTCCAGCGATAACATGCATCACTGGAACCGCATTAAAACCTCGCAGGGGGAAACCCGCCTGAAGGTGCCGACGGATCATCACTTCGGCGATCCGATCAACGCGGTGCGCACGAAGGACGAGCTCGGCTGGAAGAAAAAGCATCTGAAAACGATGGAAATGAACTACGCCAGAGCCCCGTTTTTCAAGGAGATCTTCCCGCCGTTCTCCGAACTGCTCAATGCCGAGTATGCGAGCCTGGCGGATATGAATATTGCGATCAACACGTGGATCGCGAAATCCTTCGGCTTCGGCGCGGAATTTTACCGCACTTCCGAGATGGATATCCAAACGGTGCGCGAGGAACGCGTCATCGACATCTGCGTGATGCTCGACGGCGACACGTACATTTCCGGCAACGGTGCGAAGGCGTATCAGGTGGATGAGCATTTCACCGACCGCGGCGTTAAACTGCAATATACGGATTATCATCCGTTTGAGTATCCGCAGCTGTGGAAGGAATTTCTGCCGAACATGTCCATTGTCGACTATCTGTTCAACTGCGGCTTCGATTGGGAGCGCGCGGACAAAGCATTTCGAGGTGTGTAAATGGAAATCGGAAGCTTCATTGAACTGCAGCTCCCGCGCGGACGCGAATGGCACGGCGGTGAACAGGTGGCGCGACTGAACACGGGACGCGCGGCGATCTGGCACGCGTTCCGATGCCTTGGTTGCCGTACCTTGTGGTTGCCGCGCTATCAATGCGATACGGTGCGCGAGTTTTTGCAGAAAAAAGATGTGAATCTGAAATATTATTCGATTGACGACCGCTTTGAACCGCAACTTGACGCGGTCGGCGAGGACGAAGCGGTGCTGGTGGTCAACTATTACGGCGTGATGAGCGATGCACGTATGGCGGCGCTCGCCGCGCGTTACCGCCACTGCATTGTCGATGCGTCGCAGGCGTTTTTCAGTAAGGCCGTCGACGGCGCGATGACGGTATATTCCGCCCGCAAGTTTGTCGGTGTCCCCGACGGCGCGTATGTGGTCGGCGACGGCGCGACACGCTTTTTGGAAGAATATGAACAGGACTATTCCTCCGATACGGCGGGGTTCCTGTTCTCCCGCATCGAATACGGCTGTGAAGGCAAGGGCTACGAGGCGCGGATGATCAACGAGCATCGCATCGATGCCGCTGATATTCGCCGCATGTCGAAGCTGACGCAGCGCTTGCTTGATGCGGAGGATAATGAGTACAACATCGCCAAACGCCGCGAGAATTTTGAAACGGCGCGGCGACTGCTTGATCGCTACAATACCCTCGATGCGGCGATGTATTACGATGAACACACGGTACCGATGGTGTATCCGCTCGTCGTTGAGGATGACGGATTGCTGCCGTACCTGCAGAAACATAAGCTGTTCCAAGGGCATTGGTGGAGCTATCTGCTCGAGGAAGTGCCGACGGATTCGACCGAATACCGCCTGTCGCGGTACGTCATTCCGATCACGATCGACCAGCGATACGGCGAAGAGGAGCTGCGCTTTACCGAGCAACTGATAAGGGGGTATCTCGGCACATGAAAGTAGTGATTGCGGCCAGCAGCGGCGTGTCGCTGACCAACTTTCGCGGCAATCTGATTCGGGATATCGTCGCGAAAGGGCATGAAGTGATTTGCATTTCCTGCGAGCCGCCCGAAGAAATGACCGACAGTGTTGCGGCGCTCGGTGCTTCCTATATACAGGTACCGATGTCGCGCACCGGCACTGCCTTTCTGGAGGATCTGAAAACCATCCGGATCTTCAAACAAGTGTTAAAAGAACTATCTCCCGATGTGTTTTTTGCGTATATGTCCAAGCCGATCGCCTACGGCGGTATGGCGGCGAAGATGCTCAAAATCCCCAATATGTATGTGCTGGTATCGGGACTGGAAATCGCGTTTTACAGCAAAGGCCTGAAAAACGCGGTGGTGCGCACGGTGCTCAAAACCCTGTTCGGTAACACACACAAAGCCTGTCGCCGCATCTTTTTCCAGAATCCCGATGACTATGCCGCTTTCAAACGCTTCGGCATTGTGAAAGAGAGCCAGGCGGTGATCGTCGGCGGCTCGGGTGTCGATATGGAGCATTTTGCACAAAAGCCGCTTCCCGATGCGCCGGTGGTGCTGATGGTGGCGAGGCTTGTCTGGAGCAAGGGCATCCGCGAATACCTGCGGGCGGCACAGATCGTCAAAGAGAAGCGTCCCGATGTGCGGTTCCTGCTCGTCGGTGGCCTCGACACCAATCCCGAATCGCTCACAAAAGAGGAGCTCGAAACCTATATTGAGTCAAGCACCATCGAGTATCTCGGACATTCCGGCGATGTGCGCGAGCATCTGGAGCGATGTTCGATCTTTGTATTACCGTCCTATCATGAAGGCACGCCGCGCAGCGTGCTGGAAGCGATGGCGACCGGACGGCCGATCATCACGACCGATGCACCCGGATGCCGCGAAACGGTGAAGGAAGGCTATAACGGCTATCTGGTTCCCGTCGGCGACAGCGAGCAGATGGCGGCCAGAATCCTGGAACTTGCCGAGGATGCGGATCTTCGACAAACCATGGCGAATCATTCGCACGATCTGTGCGTTGAGAAATATGAAGTGCATAAAGTCAATCGACAAATGATAGAAGAAATGGAGTTGTGAGTTATGTCCCTGTATGAAAAAATAGTCAATAAAGAAGAAAAAGTGGCCCTGGTGGGTCTGGGCTACGTCGGCATGCCGATTGCTGTCGCGTTCTCCAAGAAGGTCGATGTTATCGGCTTCGACGTGAACGCGCGCAAGGTGGAGCTGTACAAAGCCGGCTTCGATCCGACGAAGGAAGTCGGCGACGCGGCGATTGCCGCCTGCTCGGTAGATTTCACGAGCGATGAAACCCGCATTAAAGAGGCGAAGTTCATCATCGTTGCCGTGCCGACGCCTGTCAACGACGATCACACACCCGACCTGTCTCCCGTGGAAGGCGCGAGCCGTGTGGTCGGTCGCAACCTGACCAAGGGCGCGATCGTGGTGTACGAATCCACCGTGTATCCCGGCGTGACGGAGGACGTGTGCATTCCGATCCTCGAAGCGGAAAGCGGTCTGAAGTGCGGCGTCGATTTCAAGATCGGCTACTCGCCCGAGCGTATCAACCCCGGCGACAAGGTGCATCGCCTGGAGACCATCGTGAAGATCGTGTCCGGCATGGACGACGAGACCCTCGAGGAAGTCGCGAAGGTGTATGAGCTGGTCGTGGAAGCGGGCGTGCATCGCGCGGCGACCATCAAGGTGGCGGAAGCGGCGGAGGTCATCGAAAACAGCCAGCGCGATATCAACATTGCGTTTATGAACGAGCTGTCCATCATCTTCAACAAGATGGGCATCGATACGAAGTCTGTGCTGGAAGCGGCGGGCACGAAATGGAACTTCCTGAAGTTCTATCCGGGTCTGGTCGGCGGTCACTGCATCGGCGTTGACCCCTACTATCTGACCTACAAGGCGGAATCGCTCGGCTATCACAGCCAGATCATCCTGTCGGGTCGCCGCATCAACGACGACATGGGTCACTATGTGGCGGAGAGCCTTGTCAAGAATCTGATCAAGGCGGACGTGTCGATCAAGAATGCGAAGGTCGCGATGCTCGGCTTCACCTTCAAGGAGAACTGCCCCGATACCCGCAACACCCGCATCATCGATATATACAACGAGCTCAAGGAATACGGCATCACGCCCGTCATCGCCGATCCCGCGGCGGACAAGGAAGAAGCCCTGCATGAGTACGGCATCGAGTTCGTCGACATGGCGGACATTGCCGATATGGATGCGGTGATTCTGGCGGTTGCACACGATGAGTTCAAGGATCTGACGATGGCGGATATGGACAAGCTGTACAAGGCTGTTCCCAACGACAAGAAGGTGCTCATCGACATCAAGGGTCTGCTCGACCGCCAGGAATACGAGCAGGCGGGTTATCAATACTGGAGACTGTAATTATTTAGGAAAAGAGGAATCCGCCATGGGCTATCAACATGTGACATTCCCCGAGGGTTCGGTGTTTCTCGTCACGGGCGGCGCGGGCTTTATCGGCTCGAACCTGTGCGAAGCGATCCTGAACCTCGGCTACACCGTGCGTTGCCTCGATAACCTGTCGACCGGCAAACGTGCCAATGTCGATCTGTTTATCGATCATCCGAACTACACCTTCATCGAAGGCGATATCCGCGATCTGGATACCTGCCTGAAGGCGTGCGAGGGCGTGGATTATGTGCTCAATCAGGCGGCGTGGGGCAGTGTCCCGCGCAGCATTGAGATGCCGCTCTTCTACGAAGAGGTGAACATCCGCGGAACACTCAACATGATGGAGGCGGCGCGTCAGCAGGGCGTGAAGAAGTTCGTGTACGCGTCGAGCTCGTCGGTGTACGGCGATCATCCCGTGCTTCCGAAGACGGAAGGGCAGGAGGGCAACTTGCTGTCGCCCTACGCGCTGACGAAGCGCGTCGATGAGGAATACGGCAAGCTGTATACGAAGCTGTACGGTCTTGACACCTACGGCCTGCGGTATTTCAACGTGTTCGGTCGCCGCCAGGACCCCAACGGTGCCTATGCGGCGGTCATTCCGAAATTCCTTAAAATGCTCATCAATGATGAGCAACCGACTATCAACGGCGACGGCAAGCAGTCCCGCGACTTCACGTATATCGAAAACGTGATCGAAGCGAACTTGAAGGCGTGCCTCGGCTCGCACGAAGCGGCGGGTCAGGCGTACAACGTCGCTTACGGCGGACGGGAATACCTGATTGATATTTACTATCACCTGACGGCGGCACTCGGCAAGGATATTGAACCGCATTTCGGCCCCGACCGTCCGGGCGATATCAAGCACAGCAACGCGGATATTTCAAAGGCGCGCAACCTCCTCGGGTACGATCCCGACTGGAGCTTTGAGCGCGGCATTGAGGCCGCGATTGCGTGGTACAAGGAGAATTTGTGAGTATGAGCGGGAACGGAAAAATTTCCATTTTGATGGGCATCTATAACTGTGCCAAAACGCTTCCCGAAGCGATCGATTCGATTCTGGCACAAACCTATGATAACTGGGAATTGATCCTGTGCGACGATTGCTCCACAGACGATACCTATGCGATCGCCGAACGCTATCGTCAGCAGTATCCCGACAAAATTATTCTCCTCCAAAACGAAACCAACTCCAAACTGGCTTTTACATTAAACCATTGCCTGTCCCATGCGAGCGGTGAGTTTGTCGCCCGCATGGACGGCGATGACCGCTCGGTGCCCGACCGCTTTGAAAAGCAGGTGGCATTTTTGCGGGCGCACGAGGACATCGTGCTCGTCGGCACGGCGATGCAACGGTTTTACGATGACGGCAGTCTGGGCGCGGTGGCGACCTGTGTGGAATATCCCGATCGCTTCACCCCGCACAGCGGGCTGGCGTTTAATCATGCCACCATTCTGGCGTACACGGAGGTGTACAACGCACTCGGCGGCTATACCGTTTGTCCGCGCACGGTCAGGGGGCAGGACCGCGATTTGTGGTATCGGTTTTTACATGCGGGCTATAAAGGCGCGAATCTGCAAGAGCCGCTCTACATGGTGCGCGAGGACGTCGACGCGATCAAACGCCGCACGGCGAAGGACCGCTGGATATCCTATCAAACCACCGTGTACGGCTATCGATTGTTAAACTACCCGATCCATTGGTATATCAAGCCGACGATCGGACTGCTCAAGGTGCTCGTCCCCATCCGTGGCGTGCTGTGGTATCGGGAATGGCAAAAAAAGAGAGAAGATAAGAAGAAATGAGGGAAGCGATGTGTCCGTAATCGCGAAACTGAAGCAAGCGATCAAGAGTCATCCACTGGGCCTCCAACTGGTGGAGGCGCGCAAACGCCGTCAATATGAGGCGTATGCCGCGCAGTACACCGACCGCGAGTTTGTGGAGAAGCTGTATCGCAAAGCCAACGGCGGCCGCTTGCCGGATCTTGAACATCCGAAGGATTTCACGGAGAAGCTGCAGTGGCTCAAGCTTTTCTATCGCGATCCCGCGATCCCGATCTGCTCGGATAAGGTGGAAGCCAAACGCTACATTGCGGAACAGGGGTTCCCGGAGCTTGTGATCCCCAATATTGCGGTGTATGATCGTGCCGAGGATGTGGATGTGGATGCACTTCCCGACCGCTTTATTATGAAAGCGTCCCACGGCAGCGGTTGGAATATTTTGTGTAAAGGCAATAAAGACGCCATCCACTGGAAACGCATGAAAAAGGTGATGGCGACGTGGCTGAGTGAGAATTTGTACATTTACGGCCGCGAATGGAACTACAAAGAGCAG
>JAZQHP010000058.1:0-4303 GCA_045540655.1 Acutalibacteraceae bacterium | reverse complement strand
GGTACCGCTGAAATACTTGCTGGTGTCGTAGGTAAAGGTGCCGTCTCCGTTGGTCGTCACAGTCACGGTTTGTGTGCGGCGAAAGCCCGCCACCGTCAGATAGACGCGGGATACCGATACCGTCGCATTCGGCAGCAGATTACCGTTCTGATCCACCACGGTGATCGTGACAATATCGTCATCGGCAGCGAACACCGCCGCTGACGGAATCATGCACAGCATCAATGCGATGGTCATAAGTATTGCGATCCATTTCCTGAACATAGAAATGCCTCCGTTTCATTGCCTTGAGCTTGAAGCAGTTTTGGACACATATAATTATACAAAATAATTATATAATTACTATTATAGAAATACAATCGGCAATATAGACAAGGAATCGACAGAAATGCGGCAAAAAATCGGAAATTGCACTAAGGTGTCGTGCCTTGACTTTTTTTATTGAACGGCGTATAATAAACAAAAGCGCGTTTAAGGAGAATGGCCATGAAAGAAGCGTACGAAACTCTCCAGATTGATATTCGCGAGATTCCCGAGGAGGATGTCATCACCGTGTCGGGAATCAACGACGGACCGTCGCTGTTCAGTGCTCACGATAACAGCTTTATCGACTGGACCGTCTTTATGTAAATATGGTATCTATGCCCCTGTGTTCGCAGGGGCTATTCTATTTTAAAGCGGGAACACAGCCATGAACATCTATCGCCTAGCTGAGCTGAATATAGCCTATATGCCGCGCACCGCCTACGCCGCATCCCTGCTTGCGCCGTACCGCACCGAAGACGGCGATGCGGCGCTGACCATTACCTTGCCGTTGTGTGCGATACAGGAGGAACACGAGCGCTTGCCGGCTGCCGATGAGGGTGTTCTTGAGATGACGGCGTTGTTGCGAAGCGTCAGTCATCGGCTGACGGCGTTTGACCGCCTCGTGCTTCATGCCGCGACGGTGGTGATGGACGGCAGAGCGTATGCGTTTATCGCCCCGTCGGGTACAGGAAAAACCACCCAGGCACAGCTGTGGGAAGGGGATTTTCCCGATCGTGTAACGATTCTGAACGGCGACCGTCTGGTGGTGCATATCCGCCCTGACGGTGTGACGGCATTCGGCAATCCGTGGCGCGGCAGGGAAGCGCTCGGTGAAAACGCCTGCGCGCCGCTTCGGGGATTGTTTGTGCTGTCGCGTAGTGAATGTGCCCGCTGTGACCGCCTGTCGCCGTCGGACGCATTACCGTCGCTGTTACGTGCAACCGTTTATCCGACTGCCGCGCCGGAACGCGAGACGGTGCTTGCCTTGCTCGAACAGCTCACACAAGCCGTTCCGCTGTACCGTTTGTATGCACCGCTGTCGCCTGCGGCGGTGGAAGCCGCGCTGACTCAATTGGGGGAATAACCATGAAAATCAAAAGCGGATTTATGATCCGCCGTTTTGCCGATCGCTGGATTGTTGTGCCTGTGGATGAACAGGCGGACAAACGTAATGTGCTGATCACACTCAATAAAACGGCCGCGGTTGCTTGGGAACACCTGCAAGCCGATACAACACGAGAGGCACTGATTGCCGCGCTCACGGAGCGCTTTGAGGTGGAGGAAGCGGTTGTCGCCGAGGATGCGGATCGGTTTTTGCGTGTGGTGAGAGAGGCGGGACTGCTGGATGAATAGTCCTGAACAGTTGCTCTCAGAGCAAGGATTCTATGCCGCCGCTGTTCACGGGCAGAGCATGGAACCGCTTCTTTTCAATCATCGCGACACGGTCTATATCGAGCCGCTGTCCGTTCTTCACAAGCGGGATGTGGTGTTGTTTCGTCGCTCCGACGGACAATTGGTATTGCATCGGGTGCTCCGTTGCGGCAAGGGCGGTGTTCTGGTGTGCGGGGATAACGACTTTCGTCCCGAAACGATCCTGCCCTCGCAGATTCTCGGTGTGATGACGGCATTTACACGCAACGGACGGATGATCGCCACAACCGCGTGTGGCTATCGGCTGTACAGCGCGGTGTGGACATTGTCGTTGCCGACCAAAAAGCTGTTGCGGTGGATTTATCAATGGGGGAGGCGGTCGTGATGACGGATACCCTGCTTGATGCGGCTCTTTCGGTGTGCCGCCTGCTCGGGGATGCCGCGAACGGACGCGCTTTATCGACCGAAGCGCTTCCTGACGAGACCGTATTGCTCGCTTTTTGCAAGGCACATCGCATTGAAACGTTGGTCAGCAGTGCACTTCGCATCGGCGGCGTTGAGGATACGGCTTTTCATGCCTTGCATGATGCCGCCGCGGTCGCCGCCTTCCGCCAGACGAAAAACGATGCGGTCGCCGCCGTCGTCCCGGCACAACTGGAACGCGAGCAGGTGCACGCACAACTTCTGAAAGGAACAGCACTGCAAGCGGTCTATCCGGAAGGCTGGATCCGTACATCGACCGACATCGACCTGTATGTGACACCTGAGCAAGCAGACAAAGCGTGTGCGGCGCTGACGGCGATGGGCTTTGTCCGAACGAGAAGTGCCGACGGCGATATTTGCTTTCAGAAGCCGCCGCAGACGGCGGTGGAAATCCACACCACGCTCGGCGGGTATTCGGAGAAACAACGTCGCGCGCTTCATCGGTTGTGTCGGACGCCGTTTACGGTCAACGAGCATTATGTGTATACGCTGTTTCATTTATATAAGCATTTTGTGTATGCAGGAGCGGGCGTTCGTCTGTTCTTCGATATCGATCGTCTGTCGCGCGCCGTGACCGACCGTCAGGCGGTGGAACGTTGGCTTGAGGAACTGGGATTGTCGACGTTTGAACATGCCGTGCATACCGTTAACGGCATCCTGTTTGACGGAGAGCCCTGCTCGGATGCCATGGCGGAGGTTGTGGTGCTGATTATCCGAAGCGGCGCATTCGGCACAGGTGAAACCTATTATGCCATGAAGGATGCCGCGCGCCCGATCACACATAAGAATCGCGTGCGGGTGTGGCTGGAGGATTACGGATTTGACCGGCAGGCGATGACCGCGCGTTACACGGTGCTCCGACGGCATCTCTGGCTGTATCCCTTTTGTGCCGCGCATCGGGTGATCCGCGGCGCGATCTTCAAACAAACGGTGCTGAAGACCAACCATCGAACGGCTCATGCCCTTGACCGTCGCCAAATGACACGCGTGCTGAAAACCATGCAGATTCTGTAAAGACGATATCCCCGCTGACCGACAACGTCGGATGTCATCCTGTTGGGGATTTTTAGTAAAAAGAAAACGCCTTTGTCTTTTGACAAAGGCGTTTTCTTTTTTGGCACGTCGAACCAATTTAGATACGGGATGAATTCCGAAACTGCAAATACTCTTGTAAAAACTCATCGGCATCATCGGTGTCGGTGTTATATTCGTCAATCTCATTGCATATCCATGCGTAATAATTCAACAGTCCTTCGATAAAGGAACCGAGAATGTCTTCAACTGTGCTGTGTTCCGTGCGAACGGGAAGGCGAAGAATGGGTACGTCTTCTTCGTTGTCAAATTCGGGATAAGTATGAAAATCCGACCAATAAAAGAGATAACCGACTCGCTTGCCGTCCCTTCGGACCAAATAATGTTTATATTCAAAATTTACCCACAGGGTAATCGGAATGGTATAGTTAGATTCCATCCACTCCACGAATGCGCGAAGTTCATTTCGTACATTTTCCGGCACTTGTTTATCAAAACCAATGTCGAATTCGGGACGAATACCGTCAGCCACCTGCAGACTTACGGTTTGTGCACGTTTCCAGACATTTGTCGTCATCGTTCTTCACCTCGATTATTTAGAAAGATTTTGCTTGGCGGTGTTGATGGAGGAAATGAGCATCGCACGAAGTCCCGTGCATACGGTATCTAATGATTTATATTGATCTTCTGTAATATACTCTGTCTTAATCAATAATTCCAGCCAGTACCCTGTTTCATTTGCTTCTTTTAACGCAATCTGCAATTTTGCAATAAAATCGGCTTTGCCGTGAGCATATTGTGCTTCACGGATATTGGCACCGATACTCGTTCCGCTTCTGCCGATTTGGTTAGCAATAATATGTTCCTTATTCTCTTTCAGGTATTTCACAAGATTGATAATCGAAACCGCAAAATCCATGGACTGTACTGATCATTTATCGTTGCGCATATTCAAGCACCTGCCTTCGCTATCAGTATAGCACAAGGAATTGGTTTTGTAAATGAAGCATCGGCTTCGCCGATATGAAGCGGGGGCTTTGCCGCCGCGAAGCACTCGCTTACGGCCGCCTGGAGGGGAGCGCACATTGTCTTTTCCTGTGCCGCAGGCACG
>JAZQHP010000057.1:0-9486 GCA_045540655.1 Acutalibacteraceae bacterium | reverse complement strand
ACTACGGTGCGCGTGATGCGAAGCACGTCATCATCGCGATGGGCTCTGTCAACGAAACCATCGAAGAGACCGTGGATTACCTCAACGCCGGCGGCGCGAAGGTCGGTCTGATCAAGGTTCGTCTGTATCGTCCCTTCTCCGTCAAGCACCTGCTGGCGGCGATCCCGAAGACGGTGGAGAAGATCACCGTTCTGGACCGTACGAAGGAATCCGGCTCCATCGGCGAGCCTCTGTACCTCGACGTGGTGGCGGCGATTGCCAACTCCAAGTTCGCCGGTACGCCCGTCTATTCGGGTCGTTACGGCCTCGGTTCGAAGGACACCACCCCCGGTCAGATCGTGGCGGTGTTCAACAACATGAAGGCGGCTCGTCCGACCAAGCGCTTCACGATCGGCATTAACGACGACGTGACCAACACCTCACTGAAGGTGAAGGACGATCCCGATACCACCCCGAAGGGCACCACGTCCTGCAAATTCTGGGGTCTGGGTTCGGACGGCACCGTCGGCGCCAACAAGAACTCCATTAAGATCATCGGTGACCACACCAACCTGTACGCGCAGGGCTATTTCTCCTATGACTCGAAGAAGTCCGGCGGTATCACCGTGTCTCACCTGCGCTTCGGTAAGAAGCCCATCAAGTCCACCTACCTCATCAACAAGGCGGACTTCGTCGCGTGCCATAACCCCTCCTATGTGGATAAATACGACATGGTCAGCGACATTAAGCCGGGCGGCACCTTCCTGCTCAACTGCTCCTGGGATGAAGCGGAGCTCGCCGAGCATCTGCCCGCCGCGATGAAGCGTTACATCGCGAAGAACAAGATCAAGTTCTACACCCTCGACGCGACTCACCTCGCGAAGGGTCTGGGCCTGGGCAACCGCACCAACACCCTGCTGCAGGCGGCGTTCTTTAAACTGGCGGGCGTGATCCCGACGGCGGACGCGGTGCAGTACATGAAGGACGCGGCGACCCGTTCTTACTCCAAGAAGGGTGAAGCCATCGTCAAGATGAACCACGACGCGATCGAGACCGGTGTCAAGGAAGTCAAGAAGGTGAACGTGCCTGCGGATTGGGCGAACGCGACCGACGAAGCGGTGGCGAAGGAAGTCTACGGCGGCCGTCCCGAAATCAAAGACTACATCGACAGCGTTCTGGTGCCTGTCAACGCGCAGAAGGGTGACACCCTGCCTGTTTCCACCTTCGTGGACAATGCGGACGGCACGGTGCCGCTGGGCTCGGCGGCGTTCGAGAAGCGCGGCATTGCGGTTGACGTGCCTGTGTGGGTGAAGGAAAACTGCATCCAGTGTAACTTCTGCTCCTACGTCTGCCCGCACGCGGTTATCCGCCCTGTCATCATGACCGAGCAAGAAGCCAACGCGGCTCCCGCTTCTATGGAATCGAAGCCCGCGACCGGCCTGCCCGGCATGGAATTTGCCATGACCATCTCCGTGTTGGACTGCACCGGTTGCGGTTCCTGCGCGAATGTCTGCCCCGGCATGAAGGGCAACAAGGCTCTCGTCATGAAGCCGCTTGAAGAGCGTCTGGATGACGAAGAAGGCTATCTGTACGGTCAATCCTTGCCCGAGAAGCCCGAAGTGGCGGCGAAGTTCAAGGAGACCACCGTTAAGGGCTCGCAGTTCAAGCAACCCCTGCTCGAGTTCTCGGGCGCTTGCGCGGGCTGCGGCGAGACTCCCTATGCGAAGCTCGCGACCCAGCTGTTCGGCGATCGTATGTACATTGCGAACGCCACGGGCTGCTCCTCCATCTGGGGCGGTTCCTCGCCCTCGACTCCTTACACCGTCAACAAAGAGGGTAAGGGTCCTGCTTGGGCGAACTCCCTGTTCGAAGACAACGCCGAGTACGGCTACGGTATGTTCCTGGGCGTGACGGCTCGCCGTCAGCGTCTGGCGGACATCATGACCAAGTTCGCGGCGGGCGAAGAAGGCGCGTCTGCGGATCTGAAGGAAGCGGCGGCTGAATGGCTCGCCGGCAAGGACGACGCGGAAGCTTCCAAAGCGGCGGCGGCGAAGGTCACGGCGGCTCTCGAGGCTTCGGGCAAGAACGACGGTCTCTACGCGGAAGCGAAGAAGGCGGCGGACGTGCTCGTTAAGAAGTCCTTCTGGATGCTCGGCGGCGACGGCTGGTCTTATGACATCGGCTTCGGCGGCGTGGACCATGTCCTGGCTTCCGGCGAAGACGTGAACATCCTCGTGTTCGACACCGAAGTGTACTCCAACACCGGCGGTCAGGCTTCCAAGGCGACCCCGACCGGTTCCGTGGCGCAGTTTGCGGCGGCCGGTAAGGCGGTCAAGAAGAAGGATCTCGGCGCGATCGCGATGAGCTACGGTTATGTGTACGTGGCGCAGGTGGCGATGGGTGCGGACATGAATCAGTGCCTCAAGGCGTTCCACGAGGCGGAGAGCTATCATGGCCCGTCCCTCATCATCTGCTATGCGCCCTGCATCAACCACGGCATCAAGGGCGGCATGGGCATCTCCATGACTGAGGAGAAGAAGGCTGTGCAGGCGGGCTACTGGCACCTGTATCGCTTCGATCCGCGCAAGGACGATTCCTTCATGCTCGACAGCAAAGAGCCCACCGAGTCCTATCAGGACTTCATCATGGGCGAAGTTCGCTACAACTCCCTCACCCGTGCGTTCCCCGAGCGCGCGAAGGAGCTGTTTGCGATCGCGGAGAAGAACGCGAAGAGCCGCTACGATCACCTCGTGCGTCTGGGCGACCTCTACTCCAAGGCGAAATAAGCCTCTGCTTATGTAATAAAAAGGGCACCGAGCAATCGGTGCCCTTTTTGCGTGTGCCGATCCTTGCGATGTTCAAGCGGATGGCACAACCTTTGCGGGGCACACCCTATGTTCAGCGAGGCTCCGCATCACAGATTTGGAGTGTCAGTCAAGTGAAACCCCATCCGCGTCACCCTGTCCGACTTGCGCATGTATACGTTTGATTCACCAAATCAAAGATTTGGAATCTCACGTAAGTGGAGGCTCGGCAGAGCCATCCGACTTCACGCGCGTAGCGCGTTCCGCTCAGGATGATGCCGAGCCGGAATCGAACGGGTCTCGGATGGGGGCAGTCGTATGCTGCCCGCGATGATGTTGTTTCGCGCAACACGGTCGGAGTGATTGACAAATCCTTCTTATTGCCGTATAATAATCGCCATAGTCCTTAATCGAAAGGAGCATTTATTATGAACCTGATTTTTAAACGACTGGCGGCCGGCTTGCTGGCGCTGATGGTGGTGGCGGCAGCAGTGCCGACCATCGCATTCGGTGGTATGCTGTCCGCGGAGGCGGCGACCGAATGGATCGAAATTTCCACCCCGCAAGAACTCAGCGACATTCGTAATAACCTCGCGGGTAACTACATTCTGACGAATGACATTGACCTGACCGAATACACCGCCGGCGGAGCCGGTTGGTCGCCCATCGGCACCTTCACGGGCGTGTTGGACGGCAATGGGCACGCCATTATCGGCTTGTGTATAAAGAAAACCTTATACAGTACAGATTACAGCGCGAATCTTGGCCTTTTTTCATACATCAAGGGCGGAACGGTGAAAAATCTCGGCATGCGCGATGGGCGCATTGAGGTGACCGGCGGCTATCCTTATGTCGGGTTTATCGCAGGTTTGGTTGACTATGGCGGGACTGTTACCAACTGCTATAACACCGGCGATATTATCGGTACCAGCCATCGTACAACGAGTACGGCCGGCCAACAAGCTATGATTGGGGGCATTGTCGGTAAACTCGGTAATCGTGGCGGTGCGCCCCAAAGCGCGATAGACAAATGCTATAACACCGGAACGATCAGCGCAACCGCATCTTCCGATTCTCATTATACCTATGCCGGCGGTATTGCGGGGCGTTCTGAATATTCCACCGCCATTAATAATTGCTATAACACCGGCGATATTACGGCTTCTCTCGCGTGGCTTTCGGGCACGTATTTTGGCGGATCCGCAGGCATTGCGTTTCATATTTATAATTACTCCTCTAGTGGATATTACAGCACCATTAGCTGCTGCTATAATCTCGGAAAGGCGTATAGTTCGATAGGATACAGCGCCAATGGTATCAGCGCCTGCTATTATAAAGCCGATTGTGCAAAATACATCAACGGCACAAAGCTGACCGAAGAACAACTGCTTGATCAATCCAAGTATGCCGGTTTTGATTTTTCCACTACATGGATGATGGACACCACACTGAACTATCCGTATCCGCAGCTGCGCAGTAACACGATGAATCTCACGCGTCGCGTGGAATCGTTGGTGATTGCCGTGCCGCCGACCAAGACGACGTATTGGACGGACGAAGAACTCGATCTGACGGGTGGTATTCTTTGGATTATATACGCCAACGGCGACAACGAAACGATGCCGCTGGCCGATGCCGCGGTGACGGGCTTCGACCCCAAAACCGTCGGTGAGCAGAGCTTGACCGTGGCGCACGGCGGACAGGAGATCCCGCTGGTCGTGACGGTGGTGGAACGCCCCGCCATTACGGGTATTTCCATCGCCACGATGCCCGATGATTCCACGTTCGTGCAAAACACGGTGTTCGACTACACGGGCGCGACCGTGCTTGTGACCTATGAAACCGGCGAAACGCGCACCGTTCCGCTGACCGCCGATATGATCACCAATATCGAAGGCGGCTCGGTCGGCACTTATATCTTCACCGTGAGTTACGAAGGCTTTACCATCATGTTCACCATGGATGTTATTTACGGGCAGTGCGAAGAACTGACGCTGAAAACACCGCCAACTAAGTTGACCTACAACCGCGGCGACGAGCTTGACCTGACGGGCATGGAACTGATTGCTCGCTTTACCGACGGACGCGAGGAAGTGGTGAGCGGTGGTTACCAAGCATCGGGCTATGAACCCTATCCCGGCACCTACACCGTTACTGTTGACTTCCAAGGCGTCACCGCTTCGTTCGAAGTGAAAGTGGCGGGCGTGTTGCAGGTGACCGCGATCGAGATGGGAGCTTTGCCGACTCGTACTGAACAGGTGCAAAATACTACGTTTGTTGTCGACGGCGCGACATTGCTGGTGACCTATGAGAACGGCAAAACCGGTTATGTGGACATCACCGAGTCGATGATCAGCGGCGGCGACATCAAAACGCTCGGTGACCAAACACTCACCGTGACCTACAGTGGTTTCACCACAACCTTCCAAACGAAGGTTGTGCCGCTGCAATACACCAATCTGGTGTTGAGAGCGACACCGACAAAGACCGCTTATCTGGAGGGTGAGGAACTCGACCTGACGGGTATGGAATTGATGGCGTGCTTTAATGACGGTCGAGAAATCGCAATTACAAACGGCTATACCGTTGAAGGCTACACCGCGGATATGGGTGAAGGCACCTACACCATCACGCTGACCTACCTTGCCAAGTCGGTTTCGTTTGATATTACCGTTTCTGCGGCGCTTCTGGGCGACACCAACAAAGACGGCATCATTGACATGATAGATGCGTTCGCCGTTTTTGCAGCGGCATCCGGTGGCACCGTTTCCGAAGGGGTGGCTTTGTTCGGCGATATGAACAGTGACGGCATCGTTGATATGCTGGATGCATTTGCGGTGTTCCGCATCGCTTCGGGTGAATAATCACACAATAATAAAGATCCGTTGCCAATCGGTAACGGATCTTTTTCTCTTTTGATACAATGCGCGGATTGTATGCTACACCTACGGTGAAATTTGTATTGACAATATATTTTACGCATAGTAAAATATAAGTGTAATCAATTTCACCGAATGAGGGGGATGTCTTTATGAGTGGATTATTATGGCGTTCGTTGATGCGGCACGGCCATGGCAGCGGACTGAAAAAGGTCATGGGCGTTGTTGCCTGTGCGGCGTTGCTTTGCACGCTCTTTTTCGGCAGTTTTCCGGTTGCCTTTGCGCTGTCGGAAGGTGATTTTGAGTTTACGGTTGCGGACGGTTGTGCAACCGTGGTCGGATACAGCGGTTCGGCTGTAAACCCGATCATTCCGGGGGATTTGGACGGCTATCCCGTGACGGAAATCGGCGGATGGGCGTTTAGCGGTTACGAGAAGATGCAAACGGTTATCATTCCGAACACCGTGACATATATCGGCGAGCGTGCATTTCAGAATTGCACCTCTCTGACGAGTGTTACGATTCCGGGTAGTGTACGGGTGATTGAAACGGCTGCGTTTGAATCGTGTACGCAATTGTCCGCGATCACCATTCCCGACAGCGTGACGTCCATCGGCAGTAATGTGCTTGATTGCACGGCATACTATAACAACGACGCCAATTGGACGGATGATATTTTATATGTCGGCAATCATCTGATTAGCGCCCGATGGACGCTTGGCGGCAATGTCACGGTTCGCGACGACGTTAAAACGATTGCCGAATATGCGTTTTACAAGAACACCAACCTTAGCGGCATCGTGATTCCGGACAGCGTGATCTCGCTGGGGAGTTGCGCGTTCAGAAAATGCAGTAATCTCAGCAGTGTGAACCTTGGTAACGGTCTGAAAGCGATCCCGACCATGGCGTTTTATGGGTGCACCGCTCTTACGGATATAGAGATTCCGAGCGGTGTCACGGTCATCGGCGACGATGCGTTTCGCGATTGTACAGGCCTGGAGAAGGTGATGATGCCGGATGGCTTGGTGGCCATCGGAAGTATGGCGTTTTACGGTTGTGAAAGCTTAGAAGAAGTATGTATTCCGCGCCATGTGAATGCCATAGGAGCCTCGGCATTTTCCGATTGCAAACGTTTAGCAAAGGTGACGGTTGATGAGAACAACACGACGTATGTTTGTGAAGGCAATTGCCTGATCGAAACCGATAGTCAAACGTTGGTGATCGGATGCAACACCGGGGAGATCCCGGACGGAGTGGTCACCATTGGTGAAGGCGCGTTTTTCGGGCGTTCCTCTCTGAAGGAGATGCCCATCCCGGATAGCGTGACGACGATTGAGGACTTTGCGTTTGCGTATTGCGAGAACATAGAGACGATCACGTTGCCCGATAATCTGGTTACCATCGGTTACGGGGCGTTTGAATATTGCCCGTTGCCGGAAAGCGTCGTGATTCCCGACAAAGTGACCGTGGTCGGCGATTACGCGTTTTGCGCATGTACAGGCTTGAAGGATGTAACGTTCGGAATGCGTGTGACCACGATCGGACAAGGCGCGTTCGTGGATTGCAGTGGTATCGAAAGTGTGACGATTCCGTATGGCGTAAAATCGATCGGCGTGTGGGCGTTCTCCGACTGCACGAATCTGTCCGACATAACGATTCCTGACAGTGTATTGTCCGTTGGTCATGAAGCGTTTGAGAATACCGCCTATTTTAATGATGTAACCAACTGGGAAAACGGTGTGCTGTACATTGACCATCATCTGGTGGCGACGAACGACGATGTGGGCACATCGTGTACCGTTCGTGCTTACACCAAAACGATTGTTGAGCGTGCATTTGAGTATTGTGTTTCTTTGGAGAGTATATCCATTCCGAGAGGTGTCAAAACCATCGGAGACTGCGCATTTTCACAATGCAACCGGCTGACGAGTGTGGAGATTCCGAATAGTGTGATAAGCATAGGGGAGATGGCGTTTCTCCATTGCACCGGTCTTGTGAGTGTGACCTTGTCGAGCGGTCTGGAGGAGATTCCGTATGCGGCATTTGCCGGTTGTACGTCCTTGAAGGATGTGTATTATCCCGGCACCGAGGAGCAATGGCAGGCGATGACAATCGGTGAGTATAACGAACCGCTTCTGAATGCCGTGATTCATTATAATTATGCCGTGGACGAGCCTTTGACGGGCGATGTCGGCTGCGACGGTGAGCTGGATATGAGCGATGCGTTCACGTTGTATACGGCGGTTTCCATCGGCGTGACCTTGGACGAGGCGCAACAGGAGGTCGCCGATATGAACCATGACAACGTCATTGATATGTTGGATGCCTTTATGCTTTATCGCATTGTGTCCGGCGGTTGACGGCGCGCATGCGGCGGGGGGTGTTGACGGTCGGCAACCGTCGATGTCCGCGGAGCTTGTTGAATGGAAAGAGGGGATTCCTATGAGTGAATATCAACTCGGAGTGGTGGAAGCACGCTTTGCCGATCTGGTGTGGGCGCATGCACCGCTGACAACGAATGATCTGGTGGCGCTGTGCGAACAGGAACTGAGTTGGAAGAAGTCCACGACGTATACGGTGCTTCGCCGCCTGTGCGAAAAAGGTATGTTCGATTATAAAGGCGGAACGGTCACGGTTGTTCTGACGCGAGAAGAGTTTTATGCGCGCCAGAGTGAGGCGTATGTGGAGCGGAGCTTCCATGGGTCGCTTCCGGCGTTTCTGGCGGCGTTCACCTCCCGCAAGGCGTTGACACAAGAGGAAGTGGAGGAGCTTCGTCGCCTGGTTGCCGAGCATGAAGGAGAACAAGCATGAACACGGTATTTCTGACCTTGCTGGACATGAGCCTGTCGGCGGGCTTTCTGATAGTGGCGGTCATTGTGCTACGACTGTTTTTTAAACGTGTACCGAAGAGCGTGTGTTTGCTTCTCTGGGCACTGGTGGCGGCGCGGTTGCTATGCCCGTTTGTGCCGCACAGTCCGTTTAGCTTGCTCCCGACGGCACAGTTTGTGACACCGCCGACGGCGCAGGTGCAGGAAGTGACGGTGCAAAGCGGCATTGAACCGCTGGACGAAGCGCTCGCGGAGGTCGCCCCCGCGGTGACGACGCCGTCGGCGGATCCGCTGACGGTGGCGACGTGGATATGGATCGGCGGTCTGGCTGTCGGCTTGGCGTATGCCGCGGGCAGTTATCTGTGGGTGCGTCGCCGCGTGCGCGAATCGTTGCCGATCGAGCACGGGCTGTTCCTTTGCGACGGACTGGAAACGGCGTTTATCATCGGGCTGTTTCGCCCGCGGGTGTATTTGCCGTCGTATCTGAATGAGCAGGAGCGCGAGTATGTGCTGGCGCACGAACGCGCACATATGAAGAACGGCGATCACTGGTGGAAAGCGCTCGGCTTTTTGTTGTTGTGTGTCTATTGGTTTCACCCGCTTGTGTGGGTGGCGTATATCCTCTTTTGCCGCGATGTGGAGCTGGCATGCGATGAACGCGTGATCCGCACGCTCGGAGAGGGCGGCAAAGCGGCGTATTCCTATGCGCTGATCAACGGCAGTGATCCGCGGCGGCGGCTGTCCCTTTGCCCGCTGGCGTTCGGCGAGGTGGGGGTCAAGGCCCGCATCCGCGCGGTGCTTTGCTATAAAAAGCCCGCGGCGTGGGTGGCGGTGATCGCACTGGCGCTGTGCGGTGTGACGGCGGTCTGCTTTCTGACCGATCCGATGCTCCCTGTGGTTGCCGAACAGCCCACGGCGGGAATCGCCGAAGCAGAGACGACAGCACCGACCGAGGTGGTGCGCACCATTTGCGGCACGCGCGGACACGATATTGTG
>JAZQHP010000056.1:0-53335 GCA_045540655.1 Acutalibacteraceae bacterium | reverse complement strand
AGTTATGAACCGAAAAGTGTGTCCCTCGGTATCCGTGGCAACACGGGATATACCAGCGAACCGTTCCGCTTGCTTTCTTCAAGGATCGAACAGAATTTGCTGATCCTTGCCTATGAAAAACCCATTTCTCTCAAGGATCTTGCCGATGCTATGGGCACGCCGTGCGCCTATATCGAGGAAGCCGTCGACAAGCTGGTCGCAGGTGAATTGCTGGGACGCACAAGCGGCGGACTTGTGTATACCCGTTGCTTTATGCAACGCTACCGTGACAGCTTCGGGGATGTGGCGGCACAGGAACGCCTTGCCGCCGACAAAGCAAAAACGGTGATGGATATTGTGTGGAAGCACGCCGCATCCCTGATGAACGCAGCGTGCGTTGCTAATATGACCGACAAGCAAAAAGCGACGTTGCTGTTGCACATCCTCAACGAGGCCTTGTCGCACATTGTGGTGCGCGATATGATGGCGCTGGATATTCCGATGCCTGAACGCCCTAACGGCGGACGATGGCTCGCAACCGGAACGATTCTGAATCCCGGCGAATCGATTGGTGGCAAATATTTTACATCCGGTCCGGTACAGGTCAGCGACGGACCGCCGATGGAGTATATGGTGTACGATTACAATTCTCTCTTCGGCGAAGCGCATATGTCGTATGATATGAATCTACCGTTCAAATGTCGATCATCCAGTATTATGCGGTTGTTTGCTTCCTTCTTTACCGACCGTGTCAAAACGGATGTATCACAGCTGTATGAAACATTACCGGTGTTTGAGGAGATGCATATTCTTCGTCGTGACGAAAACGGCGAGATGAAAGCAGACATCCCCGGATTGACATTCAAGGATAACACGGAGCTGTTGGAACCCGTCAAAAATGCAATCTATGAGGAATTGAAACCGCTTTTGATCGACGACTTGCGCCTTGTTTGCGAACGGTTTGAAAATCGCGTGCCGCCTCATGTGGACGAACGAGAGTATTTTCTTCACTATGGTGCGCTGAATGCGTATGTTCCTGCGCAGATGCTGGCGATTGTAGAACAAGGATTGTTCCCGTATCCCGTCACCGTTGGTGAAACCCCGATCATTTTGGTACTGTATCGGGAGTAAAGAGGAAAGGAGTGATCGCGATGCCGTTTATCCTATATGTCGTTTTTGCCCTTGCGGTGTTGATTGCTTTGCCGTATATCGTGTTTGCGGTTAAACGCCTGTGCCTTGCCGCACGGCTGACATCCGTTTGCCGTAAGGAGGGCTACACTCTGACACCGTTCAAAGCGTTTTGGTGGCTCGATACTGTTAAAAGCGGTTCCCCCGCGTGCAAAATCGAGACTGCCGACACTTGCTATGCCATTAAAATTGTCGGCACGGTGTTTAAAAAACAACACCTGCGTTTTTATGATGGAACACATTATGCCGTGCGCTCTCTGTTGTTCGAAACACACGAGACGGCGAAAGCGGCAGATTACACCTACAAGGAAAAAGACCCCTACCGCTTTGCAGAGGTAGACACCGAGAAAACGGTGCATCCCGTGATCCTGCTTCACCCTGCGCCGACCACGATCTCGGCAAAGCGTACGGACTCAAACGGTGAGAAGGCGGCAACATCATCGTATCTCACGCCGAAAACCGACGCACCGCGTCGCGACGAACTGCTCCAAAACGGTGATTTCACCGGCGAGGGCTATGTGTATACAATGAAAGCGTTTTTGAGCCACATATCATAAGGGGAAATCCGCGTGTCTGTTTGCGGCAGGCATGCGGATTTTTTGCCTTTTTAACGAGAGGGACGATCTTGTTGATTGACGAGCGGTGGTGCGCGGTGATATAATGAGGGCATCATAAAGGAGGGGTACGGATGTATCTGTTTCGTTTCTGGTTTGAACACGGCGGCGGGTGCCTTTGGAGTGCAAACGATGCCGCCCGTGAGCAATATGGCTACAAAGTGGATTATAACGCACTTCCCATTACCGAAGACCTGCAAAAGGAGCTCCGCGTCTTTGAAGCGGACTATCATACCATTCTCGATTGGGACGATCCCGCTGCGGGATATCAATGGTCGGCAGAGCAACGAGCGAATTTCAAAAAGCGAGCGCACCTTGCATACGAGGCGCTGTGCACCGAACTCGGCGAAGAGTATACGTTTCTTGATGAGTCGGATGCTTGTGTTTGAAGAGGTGAAAGTCGATGTGTCAACCATATTGCCTTTTTATTGCCGGTGACGGCGTGGTCGACATGATCGATGCCATGCAGCTGTATCGCTTCGCCAGCGGCAGCATCGATTCTTTAACATACTGTGGTTATGAAAAATACCCGTCTGTTTTTGAACAGACGGGCATTTTTTATGAAAGCAGATCAGGCGGTCGGCAGGATTTCGGCGAGCTTATTGGCAATCTCCACCGGCTTTACATCGCCCTGATAGTCCTCGACGACAATGTAAAACGCGGTTTTGGATTTTTCAATGGTGCCGATCAGCAGTTTGTTTTCACTGCCGTCTGTTTGCTCGGCGGTGCCGGTTTTGGCATAATCGATCTTATCGCTTAAGCCCTGATAGGCATAGTAATATGCATCCACGCCTTTTTTCCAGACTTCTTTGGTGAGCTTGGCGGTGGTCGGTGAGAGGATGCTGACTTCCTGCACGGTTTCGGGAATGCTGTATACTGTTTTATCGCTTTTGTTGGGATTGGTGATGGAGCTGACCATATACGGCACAGCAGTTTTGCCGTTGTTCACGACCGCCGCCGCGATCATCGCCATTTCACAAGGGTTCACTTCGGTCGTACCCTGTCCGATGAAGCTCCAGACGTTGCTGAAGGTGGCGGTATTGGTGATGTCAACCGAGGAGGTTGTGCGTGTGAAGCGGTCAATATATTCTTTCTCGATCTCGGCACCGTTCACCGCAAAGCCCATGCTTTCCAGTGATTTTAACGCTTGATCAAGATCAAGCAGGCTCGCCACATGCGCAAAATAGCAGTTGCAGCTTTGTCCGAGCGCTTGCGAGAAGTTGATCGTACCGTGTATGCCGGTGCAGTATACCACTTCGCCGTCCGGCAGGGTTTTGCTGCCGTTGCAGGTGTGTGTGATCGATGACAGATCCAGTCCCTGATCCGCCGCCAAAGCGGTCGTGACCACCTTCATGGTCGAACCGGGGATATACAACGATGTGAAACAGCGGTTCTGGAATCCCGCATCGGCATAATTCGGCGAAAAATAGGGGAACGACAGCGAGGTGTAAATCTCGCCGGTTTCGTAGTTGTACGCGAACACACAGCCGCGCTTGCCTTTAAATGCGTCGACGAGGATTTGCTGGGAATCCGACGTCAGCAGGGTCGTTTTCATGACGCGGGATTGGTCTTCCACCGTCAGGTGTCCGAGGACGGGGGTGATGCGGCTGGGCGCCAGTTCATCGGCGTACAGATAGGACAGCGAGTTGTGGATTGAGTCGGGCAAGCCGACCGTATTACCGAAAGCTTCGTAATCGGAGATGGTCTCGTTTTCATAAATCGGACGATCCATCGAGTCCAGGATCACGGGATATACTTCGGAGAAATCCACCACGTCGGTCGCATCCACGTGTTCGGACGCTTTGCAAAGGCGCGCGAAGGAAATCGGCACCGTCAGCACCAGTAACACGGCGAGAAAAATAAAGATCCAGCCTTTTCGTTTTTCTTGTCGTCTCATGCGTCGGTTCCCTCCTTAATGGGTCCGAGATCCTGGTGCAGGCAGGCGAGCGTCAGTCCCAACAGGATACTGAACGCCCACAAAGCGGTGCCGCCTTCCGAGAGGAGCGGTGCAACGATACCCGTGAAGGGAAGCACGTCCACCGAACCGAGGAAATTGAGCAACACCTGCACCGTGAGAAGGACCGAGGTTTGCGTGGTGATATAAAAGGCGAGCGATGAGGTCGCATAATTGAAGCGGGGCAACAGTACCAATACCATAAAGCACAGGATGACCACCGCCAACATGCCGTAGCCGAAGACGGCGGTGATGCCGCCGATGACCATGTCGCTGTCAATCGCAAAGAAGTTGATGATGTAATTGGATTGTTCAAATCCCAGACCTGTCAGTCCACCGAAGATCATGCCGCGAAGCAGATTGGCTTGCTGATGGCTGTCGGGGTTTTCCATCGCATGGAGCCAGTATTCAAAACGGGAGGATACGTGATCCATGAAGAACACGGCGACCAACAGCAAAATAACAGCGATGGCGGCAAAGATGCCGAAGAGGCGGACGTTATCCACCAGCAGGATGATCATCGCCATCGCTACGCAGAAGATAATGATCAACGTACCGAGGTCGCGCAGATAGAACAGCATTCCCATGGTGACGATATTCACGGCGTAATAGCCGATGATGCGGGTCGTGTTTTTATACGACAGCGCACCCATCAGGATCAACGCCACTTTAATGAATTCACTGGGCTGGAACATGATGCCGCCGATCTTGATACGAAGGACGGCGCCGTTTTCTTCGATGCCGAGCGGGATATACAATACCAGCATGGTAAGGATGAATACCGCGCACAGGACATACAGTACCAGGCTCAATTTCGAATGATCGGGCGCGATGTTGTGGTTGTGAACGTTCCACCGTGTAAAGCGCCGTGACAGCAGGAAAACAAACACACCGAGCAGAATGGCGCTTCCCAGATAGACCACGTCCTCCTTCTCACAACCGATGATGGTGCGGAAGGTAACGCCGATGGCTAACAGCAAACATATCGCGGAAAAGGGCGCGGTAAAATACGCGTTGCATACGCTTTGGTAGATCATGCCCGCGATGGTCAGCACCAGGATCATGACCATACACGCCATATAATACAGATGACGATCCGGCAACATATTCCGGCGGTAGGTAAGGGTATCGAGTTCGGAGTTGACCCAGTCGAGTTCATCCTCATTCGCGATGTCCAACAATCCCGTATAATATTCAATTTGCGTTTCGCAATCCGCCAGACGGGCTTCGGTGATCGGCTTTAAGGCGTTGACGGTCACGATCATCATCAGCACGATAATGGCGCAAACCACAAACATGATCACATCGTTGAGCCCGAATGCACGGGAACCGGTATGATTTCGCATTAGACATCCTCCTTTGAGGCGTTGCTGACAAATTCCAGCAACGTATTGCCGAGCAGGATAGAGTCGCCGAAGCCGACGTAGATGTAGTCATCCCGGTGCACCTTGTAGTCGGCGGCATCCATATAATCTCCGCTCCAGATGGCGGGGATCGCGGGAGCGGGGGCGGCAGGATCGGCATTCTTTTGCATGAGATAGAGCGTTCCTTTTTTGCCTTCTTTGACCCAGACGCGGGATTGGTTGCGTCGCTTCAGATAAAAGTAGCCTTTGTCCAGATAGAGGATCGCCGCATCGCTGGACATGTAAAAGTCGCGTTCGGGTCCCCAGATGTCCAGGTTCTTTTTCTTGAAGCGTTCCTTGCGTCCGATCGTATATTGACCGGACACGATGGGATAGGAGCGACACTTGACGTAGTCGGGATAGATGGGATGGTACTCAAAGTCGGTGTTGCCGTATGTCAGGTCGGTCTTATCTTTTTTGGAAAGATCATCCACGCGCGCATAGACATAGACGTGCGCGTATTTTAAAGTACGGCGCATTTTGTTGCGGCGCGCATTGCGCTCGACGTATAGCAAAAAGCATAAGGCAAGGCAAACGAGGAAGCTGAGAATAATGATGAATGGCATGACAGACCTCCGAAGCGTTATTTGTGATGTTTGGTATAATTGCGGATGGTGCGGATAATACAGTATCCGATCGGCATATTCACGAGAGACGCAATCAGCAATTCCGCCGCCAGACCGATGGGGGTCAGGCGAAGGCTCATGCCGCCGGTCTGTGCGTCGACAGATAAAAAGTCTACGCCGATCACGAACAGCCCCGCATTGATGGTCAGAGACAACAGACAAGCGCACAGGACGAAGATGACCACATCCGCGGCGTTAACAGCGGACGAACGTCGACGGCGCGGACGGCGATGTGCCGCATCTGTCGGATCGGGCTGTTTGCCTTCCGCGTGCTCGTCGGCGATGTCCGATGTATCGGATTTCGACAGGTCCGTCCGGTCCTCGTCGGAGGCATAGATGTCCCGAAGGACGTCTTCCGCATCGGGCGGAGAGACAGACGCAGGATCCGCGGGGAATGTCGGCGGCGGAGAGGGGATAGCGACCGTATCGGGAGACGGCGCGGGAAACAGCTGTTCCAGCTGTGCCTGTACACGGGGGTACATATACAGTTGCGGGAAGGCGAGGAGTTGTTGCAATGCGTCTTTCGGGACCAGCTCTCCCTGAATAGCACCGGTAAACCATTCATCGCCCAGATCTTTGAGCAATTCCGCATCAAAGAATCCGACGGTGCCGTTTGCGAGCAGACGCTCGGTGCTTTGCCAGAAAAGCGTCGCATCGTCACTGCTGAAAAACAGCCGCTTGAGGCATTCGCGACCGTCCTCGGACAACGCGGCATATGCCTGCGCCGGCGGAGATACGGTACGCTTGACGCGGACGGAGGACGTTTGCTGAATACTGCCGTTGAGCACAAACAATTTGGCTCCCGCCGGTGCTCCGTCATAGGCGGCGTATTTCAGCGTGTGTGTCAGGGTATCCGACGGCATAAACACCAGATCAATACCGAAGGATTCGGACATAGTTTCCGCGCCGACATAATAGCTGACCTGTTTTTTTAACCATCGCGGCAAAGACGAGAGAAGCCAGACAACGGAGGACAGTGCCTGCGGCAGAGAGGCGCCGATGTAGACGATCGGGTTATCCCTGTCTGCGGTGGCACGGTGTGCCGCTGTAAACATGGCACATTCTTCATCGGCCGTGCGGGGGAATCTCATAACGGAGGGCGGCGTGACATCTTCGATGATATAGCGGTTGTCCGTGAGATAGGTCAATCCCGAAGCGATGGTTTGTTCGAGAAACGATCGCGGATTTCGCAGGGCGGTGTCCATTTCTTCGTCGGTGAACAAAAAATTGGCGGATGCAAACATGCGACGTTCTTCTGCCTCGTGACAGCAATCGTGGATGACGAAGGACAGCAGATACATATCCTCAAAAGGCGCGTACCGAATGCCGTAATTGCTGTGATATGAGCCGGTTTGTTTGAGAATATGCTGTTTGCTGAACAGCGCTTTCAAGGGCGACTTATAGGCATCCGGAAAGCCGTTGCTTTCACCGTAAAACGCATAGCCGTGTTCACCGTTGGCAAATATAATACTATGCAAAATGCATTCGCTCCTTTGCGGTTAGTCGTCGATGGGGAAAATGTCCAGCTGGTTGAGCATCCAGACGAGCGGATCCAACACATTTACGGAATACCGATAGTCGATATCGGCTCCGTTGGGCAGTCCGGATTGAATGACAAAGCCGGATGCCTGATCGTTGGTCGAGAACATCACATTCGCCAGCGGGCGACGGCTTGCCGTGATCATGCGTTGCAGGCTGAAGCGTTGCGTCAGCGCTTCTTTGGTGAACAGCGGCATGCCGGGGAAAACGGTGGGGTATGTATCGGTGATGTTATCGGGCAGGTCGTTGGAGGCGTTGCCCGGGAAGGTCTTTTTGGAGAGCAACGGCACTTTATTGGTAGTACGGTCGGGATTGGGAGCGGCCTGAATGGTGGGGGACTGCTCCAGCAACAGATCCAGCTTGCTGAGCACATAAGCGACCGGCTTGTTGTCCAGAAGCCCCAACCCCTTGGCGGTGTTATAGGCTTCGGTCAGCAGGGTGGAATCCTGGTGTTCCGGCTCGGCAGAATCGAAAAAGATCACGCCGTCCACACCGGAAAAGCTGTTCGTACCGGTAAATAAGGTGTAGGTGCTCGATCCGAGCAGGCTCTCCTCGTTTTCTTTGAGAAACAGCTCGCCCGCGAAGTCCAGTATCAGCACATTGGCAAAGGGGGAGCCTGCCTGCTTCCGGTCAATAATGGAAAGAAGATTGGTCTCGCCTTCGTCGTCCATTTCGGTAGAAGACACATTAACCTGTTTGTTGCCGGTCATGAGAGACGGCAACAGGGAATATCGTGTGCGGAGATTGGTGAGGTTTTCGGAAACGCCCAGCGCGTGGATCCAGCGCGATTTGCCGACGGATTTGGTGCCGATCACGGCGATCACGTACGTAGGGACGAAGCCGTTATTGGCATCGATGTCGGTCAGACTGTCGTTTTTTTGATAGCAAAACGGACAACAACGCTTGAATTCCCAGACCTCCGGCTTGTCATCGGGGGCATCGGCGGCTTGCACGTACACGTCAATAGTGGTCATGTGCGTATTCGACAGATTGGTGCTGGGGGCAATCGAAAAGATATATTCGTTGCTGTCGGCGGTCGCGCCTTTCGGAAAAAATTGTTCCACCGCATATTGATTGCCGCGATGTTTTAACACGAGGTGCACATCATTGTGGGCGTTGTGGTAATAAGCGCCCGAAAAAACCGTGCCGCAACGGCGACACAATACTTGTCCGGCTTCAATCATTTGTCATCAACCTCCGATCCATGTAATCGCCAGCAATTGGACTTTTTCGGATTCGCCGGTGGGACAGCAAATCACACGAGGCACGTTCAGTGTCAGCGGACGCTTTTGGTCGTTGACCTGCAAGAAGGCGTGATCGCTGTCTTCCAGGTACATCAATAGACCGAAAGACAGATCCTTCTCTTTTCCGACGAGGTCCTTCGGAAACGTATCCTTCAGTTCGCAGCGGTTGTTCAGATTCCACGGCAACCACAACTCGTCCTCGGGTTGATGGGTGTTGGAACGGCTTAAATATTGCACGCGTACAAACGTGGTCGTCGGTTTGGTGAAGCTGGGCTCGCAAGCATCCTTTAATGTATTCAAGTGATCGGTCGCTGCGGCGATTTCTTCGGGAGTCAGCAAATCGGAAGAAGCACCGGCGCCGAGCTTGTCCACAATTCGCGGACGGGATGCGTCGTTTTTATCGCGGTTGGCGACAAAGGAGAAAATCAACATCGTTACGACCGCCGCGCCACTGATGACGGTGAGCGTCAGAAACAGCGGGAACAGGAAGGCGGGGAGCGCCGTACCGATCAGCTGCAGCACAAGAAACACCAGCGTGACGGCGAGGAGTAAGGCGCACAGCTGAGCACCGAGCGAACTCCATTTTTTCCATTGATGCTTATATTGTTTGATCAGATTCATGGATCGGTCATCCCTTTCGGCAAGATAAATTAAATGATTTCAATCGGGGAGTCGTCGTCCGTATCGGTGATATCGAGTGCCGAATGCACTTCCGTTCCCGTCATCGGAGCGGCACCCGATGAGGGCGGCGCATCGTCGGTCAGAACGTTCAGGAAATACCAATTCTCCGCGTGGTCTGTCGACGGACTTGTCGGACAGTGCACGAAAATCGTGTATGCTTTTTTGGCATTCAGCAGTTCCAGCACGCCGCCTCCGTCAAATTGACCGATGTTCTGTACGCCGCCGATATCGGTGGAAACGAGAAACGGCGTGGTATTGAGAGCGGTCGGAGGTGTCGGACAGAAAATATGGATTTCGGGAACGATAGCGGTGTGAGCGGCTTGCGATTGGTGCTTGCATATCACTTCGTACAAGCAACCGATCAGATAACTCTTGGCACCCGCGAGCGGCGCGGTATTCACGCCGGCGCGTTTATCGGCATCCACAATGGTCTTCAAGAGGGACTTCAGTGCCAACAGATCCGTGGTTGGATCGGTGTCGATGTCCCGCAGGACGGCACTGCTGGGCTGGAGCATGGTCAGGAAGCCCTGACGATAGCCGTAAACGTCGACGGTTGCCGTCGGATGATTGATGAGGATTTTTTCGGCAGCCTTCAGGAACAACGGCAGATTGGTTTCCAGATCGGTATGATCCACCAGGAATGCCAGATGAGGACCGGATACGCCCTCGCCGGCTACAAACAGTTGACGGATTTTGAGCAGGCGATCGCGGAACTTGTCCAATGTTATGCGGTTTTGCGGTAACAGCTCGGTGGATCGGCGGAACATGCTGTCGATACCGACATTCTGCGGCCATGAGGCATACAGGTCGACAGCATTGAGTAATTCCTCCAGCCAATTGGTGGTGAACTCGTTGGTCACGCACCGACCGTTTTCGCCGCAAAATCGCTGAATTTGTTTGCGGAAGAACTTGGCACAAGCTTGTGCATCGTTGATATCCAGCGATTTGGCGGCATGCATCAGGGCAATATGCAACGGGTTACGATAGGTGTTCTTGTAGCACCAACCGCCGAACATTTCGCCGAGCATCATGCCGAGCGCATACACGTCGGTTGCGGTGCTCACTTCCAGGTCAGGGATCACATCCTCGGGAGCGGTATTGGCAAGGGACAGCGCGCCTTCGGTGGTTGCATCTGCGACGGGCGCGGCGGTATTGCGCAGATATTTGATAGAGGGAAAGTCGATGATGCGCAGATGTAACGTGTCGTATGCGGGATCCACAACGACGTTGGCGAACTTCATATCTCTGTGGGCGGTGATCCTGGCACCGCTGTATAACGGAGATGCCAGCAATTGCTCCAGCCCCTTGACGATTTGCAACAGGGCATCCAGTTTGTTGATCGCAATGGTGCGCTCGATGGTCTGCGGTGCGGTGCCGTTGTCTTTCAGCGATTGCCGCAACGCAGTGAACTGCGGATCGAACGGCAGGTAATACGGCTCCACGGTCATGCAATGAAACATTTCGGACGAGGCGGCGTTGGTATACGGATCCAGTTGGTTGGATTCGATTTTCTGAATCATCGCCGCGGTATCATCGTTCATGGTCAGGATGGTGCGCAGATGATCGCCCTGAAAGGGAATGAAATCCCAGAAATAGCGGCTTTGCGGCTTGTGAAAGCGCTCAAGCGGGAAGCGGATATCCGCCACCTTCATGCAATATTCCTGATCCAGTGTCAGCGTATCGGGAGCGCACGAATTGCGTTCGCCGGAAAAAGTGCCCACGAGCACCTCCTTACCGCCTTCACGGATGGTCAGTTCTTTGGTAACGGTAAAATAAAATATACCGTTTTGCTTGAATTCGATCGTATACGGAACGGAACGGGCGGGAGTTTTTTTGACCATAATACTCATTTCCTTTTCATGATAAATGGGAGAGATCAGGGGCGACGGGCGGCGATGACGGTAAAATCATCCTTGCCGCGATACCGACGGACGGTCTTGCGCAAAGCGGCGCAAAGGGTTGCCGTGTTGCGATGAGAGAGGGTCAGACGAAGCAACTTGGCGGTCGGACATACATCCAGCGCGCCGTCACTGCCGAGAAGCACCATCATGTCGGAATGAAACCGAACGGCACACGTATAGATATCGCTGTCCTCCAACAGACGCTTTTCACCGCCGACAGGACACTGCAAAACGTATTTCCGATCGCTTTTCTGTGCTTCCTTTTCGGTGAGCTGTCCGTCGCGTACCATTTGACCGGCTTGATTTTGCGCTTCATAGCACGCCGACAGCTGACGGCTGCGAAAATCCACGGTGTAGATGGGAGAATCGCCGACGTTGATACAATACATCATGGTATCGAATACGATCGCCAGGCTGACGGTGCATCCGAGTGTTTCGGGATGATCCCATAAGACCTTGTCGGCGGCGAGGATTGCCTTTTTGGCAAGAGCGAAGAAATAACGCTGTCGTTCTTCGGCGGTCATACGGCTTAAGGTCGGGAGGTCGACAAAGATCGGTGCCAGATGACTGCGGATGGTTTGCAACGCAAGGCCGGAGGCAAGGGGCGCTCCGCGATCGCCGCAGGAGGTCATCCCGTCCGCCACCGCCAGCACTGTCAGCGTGGGATCGTCGGACATGCCGGATTCGCCGCTCAGGATGAGAAAATTGTCGCCGTTGGTTTTATGCGCAATCTTTTCGGATATGTAAGAATAGTCCAGTGTTTTCATCATGTGTCGTCATCACTTTTCGTTATTCAAGAGTGCCGCTGGGCGTGTCATCGTCGTCGTTGTCCACGAGTCGCTTCAGACCGTCCTTCAAGCCGTCAAGCAGGGAACGTCCCTTTTTCGAACCGTGATCGGGATCGGGATGACGGCGCCCTTCTTCGTAGGTGTGTTCGGTGGGAGCTTTTCTGGATTGGTCTTCGGCGGGAACGGGAGAGGCTTTGCCTCCGGGCGGCACACGTGTGCCGACATGAGCGGTGGGCGTGTGACCGATGACGTTCGTCGAACCTTTCGGAAGATGATCGCTGAAAAGCTCCAGCAGGGTCGCCAGCGACGGACGCAAGAAAGCGAACGGCAACAGGCAAGAAGAGAGCTTGTCAATGATCTGTTGCTCATTTTCCAAAGGTGCCGTCTCGAAGTTATTGTGCTTGAGCTGGATGTAGGTGTATGCCGCGGCATACAGATCCATCGATACCGACGCGGTGTTTTCAAAAGCATCGGACGGCACGGCGGGCGAGTCACCGGGATGAAGCGCGGGGAGCGGCAACAGCCAGACACAGCTGCCGCTGCCGGACGGACCCGGCGTCGAATACATATTCCGGGGGCAAAGGCAATTCAGCGCCATATAGTCTTCGCGGCACTCACTTTGGTGATGGTTGATCAGATCCAGCAAAAAGCCGAAGTACGCCAGCGCACCGGACGCCAGAACGGTCTCAGAATAGTCATTGATGCAGACGGACCCCTTTTTATCCAGGAATTTGTAGACGGTGAATTCCGCAACGGTAAAATCCCCCTGGAAATTAAAGGCGTAACCCTCCAGCGAGTTGCTGGTGCAGTTGAAATACCGCTGCAGGTACTTCTTTTGCGCGGGCGTCACTTCTCTGGCGGCGTAAATATACGCACCGTATTCGGCGCCTTTTTTGATGAGTCTCCAACCGTTGGTCAGAAGAGTGGTGCCGAGAATGTCTTCCCGGGATACTTCCGCCGAAGCCGATGTATCTGCAGGTGTTGTGGAAGTCGGGGTCTTTTCAGGGTCGAAATCGATGAGAGCCATGTCCATTCTCCTTTAATAAAATATTTCGTATAGTTAGAACAAATTCGACAATTACAGACTTTATTATACGATTTTTATATGTATAAATCAAGGGAATAATGACAATTCTGTTCATTTTTTTGTACCTGCGGTCGACGCGGCTATGTGTAAGAAAATTCGGGATATCTATTGGAATTTGGAATATCCTGTGATATAATAAACATAATTGTTAGTTTTTGCATCACAACGAACGGATATATCAAAGACGACGGAGGACGATTATGAGTAACGAATATGAGGCGGTCCCGATGGGACACGAGGAGTCGCTCGGCGTGATTTCGATTCAGGTGGAAGCGTTATCGGAGATCAACTATGCTTTATTCCACAATGCTATTCCCGTGATTCGTCGTGTGACACTGCGCAACGGCACCGACAAGCCGATTACGGGCGCGACGCTGGAAATCGTGTCACAGCCCGCGTTTTGCTTGCCGTCGCAGTGGCCGATCGATTGCCTGCCTGCCGGAGAACCGTATGCGATGCGTCGTGTGGCGTTACAGCCGGATGTGGATTATCTGGCATCTATGACCGAGCGCGTGGACGGTGTATTGCAGTTCCGCTTGGTGAAGGAGGGCGACCTGCTCGCACAGGAGCAGGTACCGATGACGGCACTGGCATTCGATCAATGGCACGGCTCCGGGGTGCACCCCGAGATGCTCGCGTCGTTTGTCACACCGAATCATCCCGTACTGGCGACCGTGTTTGCACGGGCGGCGGTCTATCTGAGCGAATGGACGGGGGATCCGTCCTTTGACGGTTATCAGTCGCACGATGCGGATCGCGTGCGCAAACAGGCGGCGGCACTTTACTGTGCATTAAAAGAACAAAAAATCGTCTATTGCAACCCGCCCGCAGGGTTTGAAACCGGCGGGCAACGGGTGCGCCTGTGCGACGCCGTACTGAAACAGAAAATCGGCACCTGCCTCGATCTGACGCTGTTGTACGTTTCTTGCCTGGAAGCGATCGGTATTCATCCGCTGATGATCCTTAAACCCGGGCATATTTTTACGGGCTTCTGGCTCGAGGAACTCAGCTTCCCCGAAACGGTGCAAAGTGACCCGTCGATGCTGACCAAACGGCTGGCGGACGGTGTCAATGAAATCGCTGTTGTCGAATCGGTGTGCATCGCCGACGGCAACGACGCATCCTTTGACGATGCGGAAATCCTCGCGCAGAAGCAACTCATCGGCGACGATCCGATCGATTACATCATTGATGTCAAACGGGCGCGCATGAGTCGCGTGTTGCCGTTGCCGCAACGCGTCCACGATGACGAAGGCTGGCATATTGAGTTCGATGAGCCCGAAACCAATGCCGCGCCGACCGCACCGCGGAGCATTACGGGCGGCATTGATGTGAGCGATGTATCGGATGCGTGTCAGGTGCCGAAAATTGTACAGTGGGAGCGCAAACTGCTGGATCTCGGTATGCGCAATACGCTGATCAATCTTCGCTTTACCAAAACGATTGTGCCGCTTCTGGCGGAATCGCTCGACGAGCTGGAGGATGCGCTGGCGCAGGGACGGGACTTCACGGTGCTTGCCTGTCCCGAGGAATGGGCGCCTGCGGGAGCACGCGGCTTTGAATCCGTACATGATCTCGGAGCGGCGGCATCCGTGATCCGTGCGGATTACGCACAACAGCGCCTGCGCAGTGCTTTGCACGAAAAAGAGCTGACGCAGGTTATGAAGACGCTCTACCGCAATTCCAAAAATGCGATCGAGGAAAACGGTGCCAACACGCTGTTTCTTGCCATGGGTCTGTTGCGGTGGTATGAGACCCCGCGCAGTAAAATGCCGCGGTATGCACCGCTGATCCTGTTGCCGATGGAAATGGTGCGTCGCGCAGGCAACAAAGGCTACACGTTGCGCTTGCGGGATGACGATCCGCAGATCAACGTGACGATTCTCGAAAAGATCAAGCAGGATTTTGATATTCAGGTCAAGGGCCTCGATCCGTTGCCCTATGATGACAACGGCATCGATATCCGAAAAATATTCACCATCGTGCGCCAGGCGATCATGGGGCAGGAACGTTGGGATGTGCTGGAATCGGCGTATCTCGGACAATTCTCCTTCTCGCAATTTGTCATGTGGAATGACATCCGCCATCGCACGGACGATCTTCGTCGCAACAAGATCGTGCAAAGCCTCATTGAAGGCAAGCTGATGTGGGATGCACGTCCGATGGATCCGTCGGGGTATACGTTCTCGGACAGCGTGCTGTTGCCGCTTCCCGCCGATGCCTCCCAGCTGTACGCGATCGAGGCAGCGTGTCGCTCGGAAAGCTTTGTGTTGCACGGACCTCCCGGTACGGGCAAATCGCAGACCATCACGTCTCTGATCGCCAATGCTTTGGCGCAGGGAAAGACGGTGCTGTTTGTCGCGGAAAAGAAAGCGGCACTGGATGTGGTGCAAAAGCGTCTGGAAGATATCGGCATCGGGCCGTTCTGCATGGAATTGCATTCCAACAAAGCCAAAAAGAGAGAAGTGCTCGATCATTTGCGTCGCGTGACGGAGCTGACGCGGCATCGCACCCCTGCGCAGTTTCAGGAGCGTGTGGAGCAGATTCAGGCGTTGCGTCGGGATCTGGATCAATACGCCGTGAAACTGCATCGGGAGCAACCGTGCGGCTTCAGCTTGTTTGAGCTGATCAACGCATACGAAGAGGTGGCGGATTCACCGGATGTCGACGGACTCGTCAGCCCCGGTCAGACCATGCCGGATCGCCGCACGATGGAAGATACGGTTTTGTTGCTCGAACGTCTGACGGCGCTCGGCAAACCGTTTGATGCCCTGCAGGAGCATCCGCTGTCGCGTGTCGGTGCCGATCAGTATTCCCAGACGTTGCGTCGGGATGCCAAGACGGCGCTGGATGCCTATCGGGCGGCGCTCGGCCCCTTTGCGACGGCGACGCGGGATCTGGTCACCCGCATGGGCATGGATGTGAACAACATGCGCACAGGCGCTTGTCCGGAGCGGGCGTGTGATTTTGCAAGCTGGGTCTTACCGTGGGACGGTGTGCCCGCGGCGTGGCGGATGACCGAAGATCCCAACACCTTTTTCTTCAATATCATCCGCATGGCGGAGCTGTTCAGACATGCCCGTGAACTGTCGGATCAGATTGCCAAGCAATGGAATGCAGACATTTTCACACAGACGGATATTTCGTCGTTGCTCGCGTCGGTCGAGCAGATGAAGACCAAGTGGTTCCTGCCGCGGTTTCTGGATGAAACCGTGCTGAAAAAGACGCTCGAGCCGTTTGCCAAGGGCGCGTTCAAGCGGGAGGATATCGTCCCGACGATCCGTCGTCTCGGACAGTGGAAGAGTGAAACTCAAGCGGCACAGGAACTTTTTGCCGTATACGGCGCTTCGCTCGGTACCTGGTACACAGACGATACCACCGATTGGGATATGATCATCCGTCGGGCAACGCAGGTGCGTGTGTCGTCGGCGGAGCTCGCGGCGCTGACCGGTAGCTTCCGATTCCAGAAGGAAGAACTCGGCGACGCGGCATGCCTGCAAGCGGCCGCGACCATTACGGAGATGTTCCCCGCGGTGCGCCATCGCAAGGAGGAAGTGTATCGTTTGCTCGCGGTACGCGAACAGCAGGTCGACGACTGGATGCAGGCGGAGCTTGCCATGTGTGACGGCGTGTCGGCGCATCTCGACGAGCTGAAAGAGTGGACCGCCTTCAACGGCGTTGCCGCGGAAGCGCGAAACGCGAATCTCGGAGCGGTGGTGGATGCGTATATCGGCGGTATGCCTGCCGAGCTGGTCATTCCGACCTACCGCAAAGCGGTACTGTATCAGCTGATCGTGACCTGCATTGATGCGGACGGATTGCTCAACAATTTCTCGGGTCTGCTCTTTAACGAAAAAGTAGAACAGTTCAAGCGGATCGACCGCGAACTGATGGCACTCACCAGAGAAGAAATCTTCTGTCGCCTGGCGGCGGCGATTCCCGAATTTACCACCGCCGCGGCGCAGAGTTCGGAACTTGGTGTGTTGCAACGCATGATCAAGAGCGGCGGACGCGGTGTCAGCATCCGCAAAATGATCGAACAACTGCCGGTGCTGTTGCCGCGGTTGTGTCCCTGTATGCTGATGAGCCCGATCTCCGCGGCGCAGTATCTCGATCCCAAGCGCGAACCGTTCGATATCGTAGTATTCGACGAAGCGTCCCAGCTTCCCACCTGTAAAGCGGTCGGTGTGCTGGCGCGCGGACGGGATGCGGTCGTGGTCGGCGATCCCAAGCAAATGCCGCCGACGTCTTTCTTCGCCGTGAACACACTGGATGAGGATAACCTGGATGCGGAGGATCTTGAAAGCATTCTCGACGATTGCCTGGCGCTGAATATGCCGCAAACCCATTTGTTGTGGCATTACCGCAGTCGTCACGAAAGTCTGATTTCTTTCAGCAATACCCAGTTCTATGAGAATCGCCTGTTTACGTTCCCGTCGGTGAATGACCGCGAATCCAAGGTGTCGCTCGTGCATGTGGACGGCGTGTTTGAACGCGGGAAGACCCGTTGCAACCGCGCCGAAGCGGAAGCGGTGGTGGCGGAGATCTGCCGTCGCTGTCATGACCCGATACTGTCGAAGCTGAGCGTCGGCGTGATCACGTTCAATATTTCCCAACAGCATCTGATCGATGACCTGCTCAACGAAGCGTGCGAAAACGATCCTGTGCTGGAACGCTGGGTGTATGAATCGTCCGAGCCGCTGTTTATCAAGAATCTGGAGAACGTGCAGGGCGATGAACGCGAAGTGATCCTGTTCTCGGTCGGCTACGGTCCCGATGAAAATGGCAAGGTATATATGAATTTCGGTCCGCTCAACCGTGACGGCGGCTGGCGCCGCCTGAACGTAGCGGTATCGCGTGCGCGAAGCGAGATGATCGTTTTCTCCACGCTGACTGCCGATCAGATCGATCTTTCGAAATCGTCAGCACTCGGTGTCGCGGCACTCAAAGCCTTTCTGGTCTATGCCGCGGGCGAACGCCTGCCTGTGACACAAGAGGAGGCACAGCAGAGCGGACGGATGCGCGAGGGCGTGGCAAAACGCATCTGCGCCATGCTCCGAGAGCACGGATTGCAGACCCAATGTTCCGTCGGTCGGTCGGGGTATCGCGTGGACATCGGTGTGATCGATCCCGAATATCCCGAACGGTATATTCTCGGCATTCTGCTGGACGGCGAGTCCTATGGATCGGCGCGTACCACGCGCGACCGCGAGGTAGCGCAGGTCGGTATTCTGCAGGGGCTCGGCTGGCATGTCCTGCGCATCTGGACGATGGATTGGTGGGATAACCGTCACAAAGAGATCCGTCGGATTCTGGATGAGGTGGAACGCCTGTTGCGTGAACGCCGTGAACCGACGTCAGCCGTCGATACGACGGAGGACAGGGAAGAGGCGACGGTTTCTGCCGATGTACCGCCGGAGGATCTGCCTGCGACAGAGGCGGAACAAGCTGAGGAGACAACGTCGTGTGTGGTTGTTCCGTTTGTTGCCGCGGCGCTTACCAATGATCCGCTTACGACGGCGCAGCTGATTTCTCCGGAACACACCTACGACGTAGTACATACCATTCAGCAGATCGTCGCCGATGAGGCACCGATCTATCACACGCATCTCGTGAAGAAGGTATTGCGCAGCTTCGGCGTGCCGATGTCTTCGGCGAAAGGTATGGCGTTTGTGGAAGGGCATTTGTCCGCTCTGGACATCGTAAGTACTGAGGACGAAGACGGACGTTGCTATTGGCATGAATCGCAGGACCCTGCGACCTATGCGCTTGTCCGCTGCCACGGAGAGGCGTCCGAGCGTCGCGATCCCGAAGACTTGCCGATGATGGAGCGTCTGAATGCGGTATGCTACATTGTTGATACGCAGATCGGAATTCCGCGCGAAGATCTGGTGCGCGAAGCGGCGCGCCTGTTCGGCTATCCGCGTGCCACCGCAACGGTGACGGCGCCGCTTTTCAAAGCGGTGCAGGCGGCGGAGGAGCGCGGCTGGATGCTGTGTGACGACAGCGGCATGTGTCGGTTGACCGAAGAAGGTCAGGCGTTTGCCGCCCGCTTTCACGCGGAATAACCGTATCGATTGTTTGTGAATAAACGCCCCGGCAGATCGTTTCGGTCTGGCGGGGTGTTTTTCTGTGAGCGGGTCCTTGGCGACGATGTAAAACGGCTTGAAAATGCGGCAGAGATATGGTATACTGGATAAAGACGGCATCTCTGCCGAAAAATAACAGAATGAAGGTGCTTGAAGTATGTGGAAATCCTGGTATGCTGATCCTGCGAACAGTTTTGACGGACAGGCTGTTGTGCGGAGTGAATTGTATGTCGATGGCGCTCTTGCCGACGCTCTGCCCGTGAAGCCGGAGAAACATGATGTGAAAGCGATTTTTTATGCCGCTGATAAGGCGCGCATCGTCAATATGCCCGACGGGTATGTGTTCACCCTGCCGGCGGTGGATTTTACAGCGGATTATTCGCTCAGTGCGCAGCGTTCGCGCTATGTCAGCGATCACTTTATTCTCAATGTGTCGCGCGAGGATAAAAACCCGTATGCCAAAAAGGAAGGTTGCTGGGATATCTATCTGACGGAATGGCTCGAGCGGTACATCGCCAACGACGATTTCCTCAAGGACAACAACCTGTCCCGCACCTGCCCGATCACGGAATCGACCGACATGTTGCCCGGTTATACCGTGCGCCGCTACGGTATTTACATCAACGATCCGTGCGAAATTGCGATGCCGTATTATAACATCGCCGTCGTGCGTAAGACGGATGAGAATATTCTGTTCCATCTGTTTGTCATGAAGTCCGCGACCGACAACGCCGCGATGTTTGATACGATGATCCGCTCGTTTAAGGAGATCTGGCGCATCGGCACGGCGAAAAACTGTGATGTGACCTTCGATTGCCCGACGCCCGATTACTGGAACGACGAAACCAAAGCGTATTTCAACCGTCTCAAGGAACAAAGCCATACCGAATGGGGCTTCTTCCGCGCGAGCATGGTGGACAAGGACGATTCGTCCTTTGATTATCAGGACAAGCGCATTCAGGCGGACTACGATCGTATGAAGTCGTTGCTCGGCGGCTACGATTATGAGATTATGCCGACCTATACGCACCTGCTGTACGGCACGCGCCCCAACGCCTTCCCGACGGAGCAGGCGAATAAGTTTGCGGGCGGTAACGGCTTCAACGGCAAGCCTGTTCTGCAGTATACGTATCAGTTCACCGCATCCAATAACGAGTCGCTCGCGGCGTACACGCCGACGTTCGATATTATGCGCGGCAAATTTGACGATCAGCTCCGCAAGCTGGCGCGTGACATCAAAGCGTATCGCCATCCTGTGCTGTTCCGCCTGAACAACGAGATGAACACCGACTGGACGAGCTATTCCGGCATCGTGAACCTGCTGGATCCTGATGTGTTTGTGTATACCTGGGAACGTCTGTATCGCATCTTCATGGAAGAGGGTGTGGATAATACCATGTGGATATTCAACCCGATCTCCGTGTCCACACCGTATTCCAACTGGGGCGAATACTACACCTACATTCCGAAACCCGAATGTGTGCAGATCCTTGGTCTGACGGCGTATGAGCGTGGCAACGAAACGGATGAATATGTGTCGTTTGAACTGCATTATCGCCGCTTGTTCCAGAAGAACTCGCCGTATTTTGACAACTATCCGTGGGTGATTTCCGAGTTCGGCGCGGGCGCAGGCGGCGAAGCCACCTACAATTACGAAGAAGGTCGCTGGATCTTCCGCGACAAGGCACGCCACCTCGGTCTGCAGACGCAATGGATCGACGAGATGTTCGAGTGCTTTGCGCATCGCGATGAGCCCGGTTATGAGTTCGTTAAGAACATCAAGGGCGCGATCTGGTTTGGTGCCAATGACCCTGCGTTTGTAGAAGGCAAGGAGTATGTGATGAACTACTTCGAACTGGATGACGGCGTGCTTCCTGCCATCGATGCTCTGCGTCGCGGTATCAACGGCTGAAGACGGTATCTTGCCGAATAAACAGAAAAGGAATGCGATTATGAAACGTGTGTTTAAACAATGGACAGCGGTGCTGTGCGCGATCATCCTGATGACGGTGGCTGTGCCGTTTTCTCCCGCTGCCACGGCGGCAACGTCCACCTTGCTTTACGAAGGCTTCGAAAGCAGTGACGCATTGCCTGCGGGATGGTCGGCGGTGGATGCTGACGGAGACGGTCAGGGCTGGACGGTTGCCACCAAGAGCGGCTATCCTTCCGGCGGCAACTGCATCTTTTCGCACTCGCGCAAGATCGGCGGCAGTCAGAAGGTCACGCCCGATGAGTGGCTGATGTTGCCCGCTGTCACGCTCAACGGAGAGGCGCAGGCGGATTTTGCGTTGTCTTTTCAGATGTATACGTCGTACATGCCCGGCTCGCCCGACTGGCTGAAAGTATATGTGTCGGAATCGCCTATCACCGATCCGACCACGCTCACCGACAGTCAGGTGATCGCGGATTATTCGTTCTATTCGGGCGGTTTGTATGAGGAATACAGCGCGAATCTGAACGCGTATCGCGGTAAGACGGTGTATCTGGCGCTTCACCACTACCATCAGAAATCCACCGATACGTGGCAGTTGTATGTCGACGATATCATGGTGACGGCGAAATCGCCCAAAACCTATCCCGTGAATTTCCCCGACGAAACAGACGCCTATACGATCACCACCGAAAGCGGCAGTGCGCAGGCGGCGGCAGGCTACGATTATCGCTTTGCGCTGACGGCGAACGCGCCGTACGCCACCGCCAACGGTGCATTTACCGTGACGGCGAACGGACGGGAATTGACGCCGGTCGACGGCACGTATACGATCCCCGCGGTTCAGAAAAAGCAGGACGTGGAGATCACCTATGCCTATCCGTCGGGGGATATGAACGGCGACGGCAAGTGCGATATGATCGACGCCATGATCCTGTATCGCGCGGTGTCCGGCGGTGCGGTGCTCAACGATGTGGAGTTTGCCACGGCGCTCATTAACGCGGATGACGACGTGGACATCATGGACGCGATGGTGCTGTATTCGTTTGCCAGCGGCAATCGCGTGTATCTGAATGTCAATGAAAATGTGTCTCTGATCTGGAACAATGCATATGCAGATACTGCCAACGGCTTCTCGAGCGCGGCATCTGTCCAAGATACAACGTATTATTTTAATAACAGAGCCATCCGTGATTATGCGGTGAAGCCGTCGGGCGGCGATGCCAAATTCATCTTCCGCGCCAACGGCAAATCCCGCATCGCCAATGTGGCGGACGGGTATGCCATCACGTTGCCCGAGGAGGATATTTACGCCGATTATTCGCTGGCGGGATATCGCTCGCGCTATGAGACGGACGACATGATTCTTAATGTGTCGCGCGAAAGCAAGAACCCCTACGGCAACACGGAGAAAGGCTGGAATATTTATCTGACCGAATGGCTCAACCGCTATGTCGCAAGTGACAGTTTCCTCGCATCAAACAACATTTCCCGCGTGCGCGCCACGCAGGAATCCACCACCAAACTGGCGGGGTATACGGTGCTCAACTACGATCTGCATATCGAAGAGGACGATCAGATCGCTATGCCGTATTATCACATCGCCGTCATCCGTAAAACGGATGAATACGTGAAGTTCCATCTGCTGGTGATGAAATCCGCTGTGAATCGCTCTGCCGATATGGATGCGATCGTGAAATCCTTCAAGGAATTCACCGCCCAGGGCGCACCCGCCAACCATCTGGGTACGCTGGCGTGCGAAGCGCCCGAGTATTGGAACGCGGAAACCGCGGCATACTACGAAAAGCTCTGTTCGCAGGACAGCACCGATTGGGGCTTCTTCTCGGCGAGTATGGTGGAAAAGAGCTCGTCGAACTACGGTTCGCAACAAAGCCGCATCCGCAATGCTTACAACAAGCTGTCCGGTCAGCTGGCGTATGACTACGAGATCATGCCGACCTACACGCACATCGGCTGGGGCAACAGCGTCAACGCGTTCCCCGTGGATATGGCGAAGGAATTTGCGGGCGGCAACGGCTTCAACGGCAAGCCGGTGCTCCAGATGAGCTACCAGTTTACCACCTCCAACAACACGTCGCTCTACGGCTATACGCCGACCTTCGATATCATGCGCGGCGAGTACGACGAGCTGTTCCGCTCTATTGCGCGCGACGTCAAAGCCTACGGCAAGCCGGTGCTGTTCCGTCTGAACAACGAGATGAACACCGACTGGACGAGCTATTGCGGCATCGTGAACCTGATCGATCCCGATATCTTTGTCATGACGTGGGAGCGTATGTACGAGATCTTCCTGGAGGAAGGCGTCGACAACTGCATCTGGATCTTCAACCCCATGGCGGATACCACGCCGTACTGCAACTGGGGCGAGGATCTGTGCTATCTGCCCGATATGGACTATGTGCAGGCGATCGGTCTGACGTCCTACGAAATGGGCAACGGCGAGATGACCTCGTTCGAGCAACGCTATCGCAAGCTGTATGAAAAGAACTCGCCGCACTTCACGGAATATCCGTGGATCATTTCCGAGTTCGGATGCGGTGCGGGCGGTGAACGGCAGTACAGCTATTCCTCCAACTCGTGGCAAACCACCACGCTCGGTCGCAATGCCGTCGAGCAGGCGCAGTGGGTAGAGGCGATGTTTGAATGCTTCTCGCATCGCACGGAGCCCGGATATGAGTTCTGTGACCGTATCAAAGGTGCTGTCTGGTTCAGCTGCAACGATTATACGTCGATCGATGACGTCAATTACGTTACCAACTATTTTGAACTGGATGACGGCGTACCGCTGACGATCGCGGCGCTGAAGAAAGGTCTGGCGCAATAACGCCACATAAAAAAGCGATGAGAAAGAGGGATCTTTCTCATCGCTTTTTTACTTATTTTTTTCGGTTATACATTGTAGAGGTCACCGCTGTAGATGAGGATGGCGGCGCGGTCGTCCATCAGATAAAATGAGGCATAGCAGATGCGGGTGTACAGGCTGTTGGCGATGCGTTGCATCTGTTCGTCCAGGGCGTCTTCGTCGTAGGTATCCACCAGGATGTATGCCCATTCGTAGTTGTGTTCGGCGTAAGCATTGACCGCTTCGGTGACGAAGGCGTCGCCCGCCGGGGAGGAGAGATGAGCGTCGGGTGCCATGACGAGATCCTGTGCGGTGTTGCTGTAAAACGCGGCATAATCGGGAGATTCCTGCTGGAAAATATCCGAGAAACCGAATCCGGGACCGGCATCCATGCTGCAATCCCTGTCGGGGATCCATTCGACATACGTGCCGTCGATGTTGGTCCAGACATCGCCGAGGTTGGCGTATGCCCAGGTGTGACCGGTTTCGTCGGTTTCCTCTTTGGTGTATTGCTTTTCCGCGCAGGGGATGCCTGCCATATTCAACAGTAATGACAGGGCGTTGGCGTAGCCGTCGCAATGAGTCTTGCCGAGAATGAGGGCGTCATAGAGATAGGGGAAGACCGCCAGATCGTCTTCGGACTCTTTGGCTTCGTCATAGTCCTCGTATGCCACCGTGTCCCCGATGTAGCGATAGATGCATTCGGCTTTTTCGACGGCGCTCATATCCTCCGACAGGGACAACGAGGCGAGGATCTCCTCCGCTTTGCGGAGTGCGTCCTGCTTTTTGCCCCACAGCGACGACTCGAAATTATGAATGGTCAGATAATACCCTTCAAAGCAAGCGTCCGTTGCATAAAAATCATAAATCTGTACGGGGTAGTAGGTGGTGAAGGTTCCCATTTCGTAGCGCAGGTTTTGCTCCAGAAGCGGGGTGTCCAGCGACAGATATTCCAGAATCGTATACAGGTGATCGGCGTCCTCGACCAGTGACGTGTCAATGAGCACGTTGGTGTAGGCGTGTTCGAGCGCGTATTCGTAGGCGCGGTAGATCTTCTGCTCGTTGTCGGACAGCTGATCGTAAAACAGGGATACACGGTAATCGTCATATTCCAACGATTCGGCAAACAATTCCTCCGCCGTCAGAATGGTGGTGGTTTCCAGCACATCCCCGTTGGAAAAACCGAAATGGGGAAGAGCTTCCACAGCGGCGATTTTTTCATTTCCCACCAGATAATCCAGCGTCAGCTGTACAGGAATACATCCCGTGCATCCAAGCAACATCAACAGTACCAGCAGTATACAAACACCGCGTTTCAAAGCCGATTCCTCCTTTTATATTTCAACCCACGGAGCCTTGTGTGCTTCATTATAAATGCTTTTGATCCGACACGCAAGATGAAATGTGAATTACAAAAAAATTGTAAAGAAAGGTCGCATTCTTGCAATCCTTTTGTGAAATTTAAGTGAAACGGTTGACTTTACAACTCAAACAATTTATACTAAAATAAGGAGAATGATGGATTGTTTTTAGGAAAAACAATCAAAACCAAACAAACAGGAGGAACAATCATGAAAAAATGGATCAGCGTATTGATGGCGCTGACATTGATGCTGACATCGATGTGTATGTACAGTCGTCAGCCCGAAGCGTCTGCCGATACCACGGTCACGTTGTCGACGTCGGATGTACTCAAGGTGATGAATCACATGCTCAAGGGAACGGTTATGGATGAGCGTGTGTCGCAGTTTGCGGACTACAACGGCAACGGAACAATCAATACCACCGACGCCCGCCTGTTGCTGCAACGCATTGTCAATAAGGACAACGTGCTCGAGTTGCCGGGTGAATCTATGAGCATATCCTCTGTTAACGATAAATCCGGCTCGGATGGCACCCGCACCTATTATGTCAAGGCGATCGCCACCGGTACGTATACGCTGTCCTGCTCCTCGGCAAAGAGTCTGCAGCTTACCCGCTTCGGTGCCGAGGTGGCAACCGGCACGACGTCGCTGACGACGACCCTGTCGAAGGGCTGTGTGTACAAGCTGGTGATCGCGACGAGATACGCAAACACGTCGTTCACACTGACGACGACACCGCCGAGCGATGCACTGATTCTTCCGAACGAACTGCTCGCACCGGAAGATATTTCGGATACACCGCTTACCGGCAATAACAGCGGTTCGGTGAATTCGCCGACCCTCAGCTACGCACTTCGCACGGGTGGTACGTATCTCTATTGCAACAACCCCGAACAGATTCCGTATTCCGGCGTCGGCAAATGCTTTATGCGCGACACGGGGCTGACGGGTGAAGTGTTTATGACGTTTGAACATTCCAATAAGAGCGGCTACAGTTTCTATCTCGGCTATCAGCTGAAAAACGAAGGCACCACCGACGTGTATGTCACGGTGACCAACGTCGGCTATCAGACGACAGGCTCGTGGTACGGACAAAAAGCGTGGTACGATTTCTACAATACGAGCTTTGATCTCGTTGACTCGTACAATACGGTGTCGGGCGCGTCGGCGGACTATCTGTACGAAAACTATACGCCTCGCGTATACAAGCCGACCACCTATTGCCTGCCCGCCGGTAAATACATGTACGTTATCGGCGGCACCACCTCGGATGCCTATAACAATATCAATGTCGGCAGTACCGCCAACAAGCTTGTCCCTGCGAGCAGCTGCGCCAACGGTGTTGTGAAGTTTGAAGTGACGGGCGGCTCGGTGACGGGTAGCATGTACTGCTACACCTCCACGTCGCAGGTCAAGGCGAATCCTGCACAGACGGGGTATTGGACAAACGATAACTATTATCTGCAATACCTCGGCAGATCGTACACCCATGGTGTGGTCGATAACCAACTTAAATGGGTGTTCCACGACAACATCGGCTCGGGTATGCTTCCCGTGAGTTACACGAACTACTGGGATTCCACCGTTACCAGCAAGCGTACGCCGTATTACACCTATCGTCAGTACGCCAGAAACTACAACCGTGTCACGACGTGGTTATCCAACATCAACCCGCAGAACGAAGCGCGCGGCGCAGGATCGGATATGGTCACCTTCAACTGCGTGGACATCAACGGCAAAACCGCCGCCATTGATAATAAGCACGCCGACGGCGGCGGTTATCCTGCCAACACCGCCAACTGGATGATCGAATACCAGGAGCACATGAGCTTTATCAATCAGGGTGCCAAACAGCGCACCTTACAGCTCAATCTTGACGATAACGGTTCTTTGCTCATCATGGTGCGCGATTCCAAAACCGGCGAGATTCTTGACAAAAAGCTGACCATCGGCAAGCACGATCCCAGCCAGAGTTATGCGTATAAGCTGACCGTGCCGCCGCACAGCGCCAAGCAGATCACCGTTATGTACGTGCTGATGCCCAATTCCGCGGGCACCGTCACACATTCGGTCACGATCGAAGCCCCTTAAATGCATATGCCCGCCTGCTTTCTTCCATGAAGCAGGCGGGCGGTTTGTTTTTTATAATGCTTTCTGCATGTAAATATGCGGCTGATCCTGTTCGTATTCGATGTCGCCTTGCGGGATGTAGCCGTGTTGCTCGTAAAATCCTTTGGCGTGCCACTGCGAATGAAGCGCCAGCGTGTGAGCACCCTGTTGACGGGCGTGCGCTTCAGCGGCGGCGAGCAAAGCGCCGCCGAGCCCTTGCCCGCGGCACGTGCGGATCACCGCAAAGCGTCCGAGCATAAAAATGCCTTCGCTGTCCCGAAACACGCGGCAAACGGCAACGGGGCGCTCGTTTTCAAATCCGACCAGATGGGTGGCAATGGAATCGGTGTCATCGGGATCGTCCACAAATCCCTGTTCCTCTTCAAATACCACGTGCCGCACCTCCATCGCTTCGGGCGGCGGCGAACTGTATGTGCGAATGATCATGGTCATCACCTCGGTCTGTATTATAGCACAGAATACGTTGCTTTGGCAATTGCTTGAAAATTTTTCAATAATTATAAGGATTTCACCGTCCTTGTGTTGTATAATAGATGAAAACAATTGGGAAGGAGATAACCATGGATAACGGTGCCTGTAGCTACCGCCGCTATCTGGATGGGGAAGAAGAAGCCTTTGACGATATTGTAAAAGATCTGTTTGATCCGTTGGTGTTTTTCATTGATCGCTATGTACATGATTTGTCCGCATCGGAGGATATTGCCATCGATGCGTTCACCGACCTTGTTGTGCATAAGCATCGCTACGACTTTCGCGTGACGCTCAAAACCTATTTGTTTATGATCGGCAGAAGCCGCGCGTTGAATTATATCAAACGCAGAAACCGTCGCCAAAGCGTACCGCTTACGGCAGTGCAGGAAACGGTGCGCGATGTTGCCGCCGAAGAAGCGTTTTATGCGGAAGAACGAGCGATGCTGGTGCATGAAGCCTTGCAGGGCTTGCCTGTGGATATGCAAGCCGCGGTGCATCTGGTGTATTTCGACGGCCTGTCTTACGAAGAAGCCGCCCGTGTGATGAAGAAAACCAAAAAGCAGATCGATAATTTGCTGTATCGTGCCAAGCAGGAGCTTCGTCGTACCATCGGAAAGGAGGGGGCAGTATATGAGAAGCTTTGAAGAACGAAAAGCGGAAATTCAGCGTCGCAGTCAAGCACGTCTTGCGACGTGTCTGGGAGTGCGAAGAACGCTCGGCATCTGTTTAGCAATGAGCGTGTTGGCGGTCGTGACGCTGACCGTTGTTATATCCTACCCTTCGCAACCGCCGTCGCTGACAGCACCCGATACGGTGATCATTACCACCACCTCGCAGGGAGAGGTGTGCGTTACGGAGCCGACGAGCGGGACAACGACACCAAAGAGCACGACCGTCTTTACGACCGCCGTCTCGCGCGTCACGGTAACGCCGCATACCGCAACCGGTGCGCCCGTGCGCACCACCGTGTCCCGCCGCACCACGACGATCGCCCCGCAAACAACGACCGCGCCGCTTGTTTCCGCTACAACAAACACCGCGGCTGTCACCCAAATGACCACGGTTGTCGCACAGACGACTGTGCCTCCCACTGTAACCACGACCACCGCTTCGTTTGTTACACTTCCCGTTCCTCCGGGCAGCGTGGATATGGGAGGAAGCGGTGATATGGGCTTTGACGACGTAGGCGGAGGGATGGAGGGCTTAGGAAGCACCACCACAACCACGACTACGACCACGACGAACACAACCACTACGACCGCAACCGCTGTTACACCGTAACGGCAATATAGGAGGGAATGTTATGAAACGCAGAGGATTCGCGCTGATGCTGAGCGTTGTGCTGGCGATGACTATGATCCCCACCGTGTCGGCGAAGACAATGAATATTGATAATCGTCGTATAATCAGCATGACCAGTGTATTTACCGCTTTTAAACATGCGTCGGGTGTTAAGAATATGAGCATGGAGGATGTTATCGAAGCGGATATCAACTTTGATACGATCGTCGACATGACCGACGTGATGGTGCTGTATCAGGCGGCATCGGGCGGCGGTTCGCTGATTCCCAACGACGTGGCACTCGGCATCCGATCGACAACGCAACCGACGGACGCATCGGTGTATCCCAACGTGGAGGTAGGAACAAGCATGAGCGGTATGCCTACGACCGTCAGTATCACGCACAATTGGGGAAAAGGCATCATTTTGGAAAAAGCCTGTGTGGACGCGGAAAAGGTGTATCTCAAAATGCTCGTCAACGCACAGCCCGAACCGGGATACGTCACGACCATGGACGTGCGATTGGATATGTTGCTGGTTATGTTCCAGGACATCGAGCTGTTGTATTATTTCGACAACAGAGTTCCGACAAAGACGGTCTCCTTTGAAACCGTGTTTGCCGAGGAAACCTCCCAAACGGGTGACGGTGAACAACATCATGACGCGATGCTGATTCGCTCGGCAGAAGAACTGACCGCCGCGGTGCCGGAAACGGACGACACGTACGATGAGACGTTTTTTGAAGACTATGCACTGATTCTTGTGGAGGCAAACGAAAGCCTTCTCCCGGCGACACTTGATGTGTCGGGCGTCAAAGTAAACGGCAACAAGCTGATCGTGGAAACCAAGGTCTCTTACAATACAGACGCTTCCTACGATGCGGTTGTGACGCCGTCGATCTATCATAAAACCATGCTTCTGAAGGTGCCTGCGTCGGAGGTGGCACCGATTGAAAACGCGGAAGTGACGCGCTATTGCTATCGTGAAATCGACTATACCTTGTTATGAAGACGGAGGAATGCTCTATGAAGAAAAAACGGGTTTGGCGTCTGTTAACGGCGATGCTATTGCTGTTTATCATGGCGGCACCCACCATACAAGCACAGGAACAGGCGTTGCTTTTAAACTATGAAGTGCTGGAAAACGGTACGGCGCGCATCACGGAATATAACGGTCTCGACGAGTGCTGGATCGTTCCCGAAACAGTGGACGGTTACACCGTCACCGAAATCGGCGAGTGTATTGCACTGCGAAACTTTACGCTGAAAACGCTGGTTTTACCGGATACCGTGGAGGTGATCGGCATATCCGCTTTTCAGGAATGCTCGCTGGAAACGGTCTATTTGTCCAAGAACCTCAAAGAAATCCGTGAAGCCGCCTTTTTTGAGTGTTCCGACCTGAAGCAGGTGGTGATTCCGTCTACCGTGACGGTTGTGGAACCGATGGCGCTCGGGTATGTATTTTTCAGCGGTCCGGATGAAAACGGATACTTTGTTGTGCCGGGCATTCCGGGTGTCGACCCGAACATGACGCTGATCATCGATCGCAACGAAACCGCGAAAACCTATGCCGAAACAAACGGTGTCGCTTATAGGATGACGAATGAGTTTCAAAGCGGCGATGTGGATTTTGACGGCACGGTGGACACCGCCGACGCGCGGCTGTTGTTGCGCGAGTTTATGTATGATTACGCCAAACCGACGCTTGTCAGCGACATGAACGGCAATCACACGGTCGATACCTCGGATGTGCGCTTGATTTTGCAAAAGGCGATCACTTCTTAAGAGAAAAAACACTGCATAGCATGATTGTTCACCGTTCCTTTGGGTGCATTCCGTAGGAACGGTGATTTTTTCGGATAGCTCTTGACAAAAAATGTATATTATATATACTAAAGGTGTAGAGATTGATTGCAAAAGGAGGAAACCCTATGAAACGCAGATGGATATCGTTGCTGTTGGCAGGTATATGGTTGCTGATGATGATGCCTTCGGTGGCGACGGCACAGGTGACAATCAACACCCCGGAGAAAATCGGTATGACCGACGCGTTTGCCGTGTTTTCTCACGCCTCGGGGCAAGAGGATCTCAGTATTGAAAGCCTCATCGAGGCGGATGTGAATGTTGACACGCAGGTGGACATGATCGATGCGCTGGCTTTCTATCAGGCGGCGTCGGGCGGTACGTCGTCGATTCCCCGTAATGTGGCGCATACCGTGACGGATACCGCGGCTCCTTACAGCACCCCGATCGACGTAGAGGTGACCAATCAAAAACACGTGATCACGGCGATCACGATCCGGCATTTTTGGGGCGAAGGCGCAGTGAAAAAGGTCTGTGCCGATGATAACACCGTGTATGTGAAGGTGCTCTGCCCTAAGACGACCGACGCGCTCACAGGAACGACGATCACTCTGGATGAGACGATTTCGGATGAGTACACCGTGCGCTTGGTTATGTATGCGAACGACGGCGCACCCGCCGTTTCGGTTCCTTTTGAGGAAGTTCTGTCCGAAGATGGGACCGAACTCCTGTCCGACAGTTATTCCGATTTCAAGCAGATCCATCAGACGTGGCTGATCCGTTCGATCGAAGACCGCGATCTGCTGGTCTCGCAGGGCAAGCTCAAGCAAACGGCGGTGGCATCGTTTGATGAGGCGTTCTTTGCCGAGAATGCGCTGGTGTTGGTGCGCGGCGATGAATACAATTATCCCATGGATCTGAATACCTTACGTCTGCAAACACGGGGTAATACATTGACGGCGGAAACATGTGTGCAGTATGCGAACTATCGGTCTCCGTCGCTGTATCGTAAAACGATGGTGCTCAAGGTTCCCGCTGATGCGGTGGCGACGGTCAACTCGACCGAAACCATGCGTTATCAATTTGAAAAAATCGTGATTGAAGGATTATAACCAAACCAACAAGCCGTCCGTTCGGAGTAGCCCCGAACGAACGGCTTTTCTCTGTCAAATCGGTTGATTTTATCGGTCCTGTGTGCTATGCTGGTGAAAGCCTCTATTGCTTGTTTTGTCGAAAGGATTCATTTATGAAGGTTATCATCGCTTGTTTAAATTCCAAATTTGTACACGCCTCGTTGTCGCCGTGGTGTCTGCTCGCGGGGGTGCGTGCGTTTGCACAAACGCCTTGTGACGCGAAGGTGATGGAAAGCACCATCAACGGCGACACAGAAGCCTTTGCTATGGACATTGTTGCCGAACAGCCCGACGTGGTGGCGCTGTCCTGTTATATATGGAACATCACTCAGACACTGGAGCTTTGCCGCGTGATGAAACAGCACATCGCCTGCACGGTAGTGCTCGGCGGACCCGAGGTGGCGTATCGCCCTGCGGATGTCCTGGAAACCTGTCCGTATGTCGATTTTGTACTCGCGGGGGAAGGGGAATGGACGTTTGCGTCGTTTCTCGATCACCTGAGCAGCGATTGGTCCGATGTGGCGGGACTGTCCTATCGGTCGGATGGGCGTGTGATCACCAATCCCGAGCAGAACTATACCGCCTCGCCGCCGTCGCCGTATTGCGACGAGTATTTCGATTGTCTGCGCGGCAGAATCACCTATATCGAAACCACCAGAGGATGTCCTTTTCGCTGTGCGTTCTGCCTGTCGGGACGGTGTTCGCCGTTTCGTGCGTTTGATCTGCCGCGCGTGAAACAGGATATCCTGCGCTTGGCGTCGAGCGGCACGCAGACAGTGAAGTTTGTGGACCGAACCTTCAATGCCGATGCGAAGCGGGCGAATGACATACTGCTGTTCATCCGGGAGCACTACGGTAAGGAGATTCCGCTCGGCGTTTGCTTTCATTTTGAAATCGCCGGGGATATTCTCAAAGACAGCACACTCGACATCCTGTCTTCCATGCCCAAAGGTGCCGTGCAACTGGAAATCGGCATGCAATCCTTCAACGAAGAGGTGCTAAAGGCGGTCAATCGGAAGACCGACACCAAACAGCTCATCGCCAACATTCGGAAACTGATGAGTTTTGGCAATATGCATATCCACGTCGACCTGATCGCGGGTCTGACGGGCGAGGATTTTGCGAGCTTCCGAAACAGCTTCCACACGGCGTATGCCCTGAAAGCGCACATGCTTCAGATGGGCTTTTTAAAACTACTTTACGGCGCGGATATGCGGGAACGCCGCGAGGATTTTCCGTGCACATTTACGGATGCGCCGCCGTATGAAGTGACGTCGACGGCGTGGCTGTCGGCGGAGGACATACAGGTGCTCAAGCGCTGTGAGGATGCGCTGGACAGGCTCTACAACAGCGGACGCTTTCTGTATTCGCTGGCGTATCTGACCGAGGAGATCGGCATCCCGCCGTTTGATCTCTTCTGTGAGTTCGGCAAGGCGGTGGACGGAAGCGGCATGTCGCTGACGGCATATACCGAGGCATTTTATCGATTCTTCAGCGATCGCTGTGACAAGGATGTGTTCAAAGAGCATATCCTCTGCGACCTGCTTTGCTGTGCATCCTCCACGCAAATGCCCGCCGTGTTCCGTGAGCGTGATACGCTTTATAAGCGGGCGAAAAAAGCGTTTGCGCAACGAATGGGTACGGCGGTCAAGGTGGCGGTCCTGCCGACGATGAGGCAGGTGCTGGTGGTGGATCCGACCGCGCCGAAAAATCTGCACAATCGTCTGGAAGGCGTGTTTTACTGCCTGGAAGATGTGCAAGCTATGGTGACGGAATAATGGTATACACACAAAGCCGCGGACATTCTTCCGCGGCTTTTTTGATAAAGCAAACAACCCGCCGAACCATTTGGTCCGGCGGGTTGTTCCTGGAGCTACTGATCCGATTCGAACGGACGACCTGCTCATTACGAGTGAGCTGCTCTACCTGCTGAGCCACAGTAGCACTTTGCGAGAGGTATTATAACAAATCATGTCGCATTCGTCAAGTGAAATTTGCGAAAAACTCAAAATTAGTTTTCGTCTCCCCAAAGGATGCGTGCAATCAGCGCGTTGGACAGCAAAAAACCTTCGCGGGTCAGGGCGATGCCGTGCGAGGTGCATACGAGATGTTTCGGCAAAGCGGCGGCGTTGGTTAGCCAGGCGGCGGGAATCGGGCGGGCAAAGCGCGCTTCAAACGCGTCCGCGCGTAAGCCTTCCGTCAGCCGCAGACGAAGCAAAGCAAATTCTTCCTCGGAGGCGGGCGGGATCCCGTCGGTATCGATGAGATCCTCTGTCGGGTCTTCGCCTGCGAGGAATGCCTGCAGAGAGCGCGGCATATAGTACCGTTTGCCGCGGATGAAACTGTGTGCGGCGGGACCGATCCCGATATACGGCTCGCTGAGCCAGTATTTGAGGTTATGGCGACTGACCTTCCCGCCTTTGGCAAAATTGGAAATTTCATACTGCTCAAATCCCGCCGCTTCGAGTGCCTGGCAGGCGTGCAGATACAAATCAGCGGCGGTGTCTTCGTCGGGGAGCACAGGCGGATGCTTGCCGAACGGAGTGTTCGGCTCCACCTTCAGAAGATATGCCGATGCATGCTGTGCATCGTAATCGCGGCACAGCGCGACGGCACGATCGATGTCGGCAGTGGTTTGTGACGGTGTCGCCAGCATCAGGTCAAGCGAGAGGTTGGTGATACCGGCGCGGTGAAGATCGTCAACGGCGTTATCAAGCTCCTGCGGTGTATGACGCCGACCGAGAGCGGATAATCCGTCGGCAGTGGCGGCTTGCATGCCCATCGACACCCGATTGCCGCCGACAGCGGCAAAGGCGGAGAATGTGTCATACAGACGGTCGGCGGGATTGGCTTCCAGTGTGATTTCGGCGTCCTCGGTCAGCAAGACATCGCGGGCGGCGCGGATGATGCGGGCGAGGCGCTCGCCACCGAGCAGGGATGGCGTACCGCCACCGAAATACAGCGTGTCCGACGGAGTACACGGAGACAGCGCGCGCAGACGACGGCAAACCTCGTCGGTGTAGTCATCGAGCGTGAGCGGCGACGGCAGGGGTATGGAGTAAAAATCGCAGTAGGGGCATTTGGATATACAAAACGGTACGTGTACATACAGACCCTGCATGCCGTTGCCTCCTTTCGGTTGATGCTTTTAGTATAGCGTAATTGTAAATATTTCGCAACCGTAAAGTTTTTTGTGATTTTGTGGTTTACAAATCCCGAATTATTATGTATAATGAACTGGTATATTAGCGTCGCGACGCGGACGGCTGTCGCGCCAAGGAGGATAAAACCTATGAAATCGATTCGTAAAATCATGACATCGGTGGTGGCGGTGCTCGCTGCTTTGTCGATGCTGTTGATGACCGGTTGCTCGACACCTGCCGTGGCGGCGACCATCAACGGCGTGGACTATTCCACCGGCGAATATTTGGCTAACCTGTATTCCAACTACTCGACGATCCTGTACGAAGGCGGTCTGGCTCAGTACGCCAGCTACGGCATGGATCCCTGGGAGCAGACATTCCCCTACGGTGAGGGCGAGGAGAAGGTGGAAATGCTGCTGGCGGATTACATCGTCAAGCAGACCCAGGACAGCATGGTGCGTCAGCAGGCGGTCAAGACGCTGATGACGAAGTACGGCATCACCGTGCCGCAGGAAGAGCTCGACGAGTTCAACACGGAAATCGCCGAATCGCCCGAAAGCGAAATGCTCGCGTACGGCTTCAGCAAGGAGCATTACTGCAACATGTACATTGCGGTGAACTTTGAGGAGCAGGCGCTGTTCTACGGTTTGTACGATGAGGGCGGCGAACGCGCGGTGTCGGATGAAGATATCCGTAAGTTCTTCGACGAAAACTACGTAGCGTACAAGGCAATTGCCATCTCGCATGCGGATGCCGAGGGCAACGCACTGTCGGATGATGACATCAAGGCGAATAAAGCCGTTCTCGGCAACTATCTGGCGGATTTCGAGACGCAGGGCAACATGGATCAGGTGATTGCGGATTACGCCAACGCTACCGCCGAGGAGGGCGCCGAAGAAGTGAAGGCGCTCAGCGGCGAAACGGCGGAAGAAAACAGCAACATCCAGATGGTCAACGCGGTGACGGGCGATGAAAACATCGTCAAAGCGGTGCTCGGCGTGGAAGTGGGTAAGGCAGCGATCGTGGAATATACCGACGAAAACGGCACGACCTATTCGGCGCTCATCAACCGCGTGGATGTTGAAAAAGCGGGCGGCGAAGACTACTTTGCCAACAATCATGACGGCGTGATCTACGGCCTTAAGTTTGACGAGTTTGACAAGGAAGTCAAGGAAACCGTGGCTACGCTGGAATACAGCTTCAATCAGCGTGCTGTGAAGATGTGCGATCCCAAGAACTTCGATGAGGTCGCCGCGGCGTAATAATTGCATAAACCAAAGCCGAAAAAGGTCGTTGCCTTTTTCGGCTTTTATGTTCATCGCCGATGCGATTCTGTGAAAAAACGATTGCCTAATGCAAAATTTGTGCTATACTAGGTAGTGTCCGGATATCGGTGAGTTTGGTTATCAAAGGAGAATCGATATGAACATCATTATTGTCGGTTGCGGGAAGGTCGGCATCGAGCTTGCTCAGAAGCTGAGCGAAGAAGGACACGCGGTCACGATGTTGGATTCCAATGCGCATGTGTTGCAGGAAACCATCGGTCCTGTCGATGTGCAGGGCGTGTGCGGTAACGGCACCAGCTATCGGGATCAGATGGAAGCGGGTGTTCTGCAGGCAGATCTGCTGATTGCTGTGACCGATTCGGATGAAATCAATCTGCTTTCTTGTCTGATTGCCCGCAAAGCCGGTAACTGTCAGACGATTGCGCGGGTGCGCAAACCCGAATATTACGAACAGATCCGCTTTATCAAGGAAGAACTCGGTCTCTCGCTGGCGGTCAATCCCGATCTCGCTGCGGCGGCGGATATTGCCCGTCTGATTCAGGTGCCGTCGGCGATGGAAATCGATGCGTTTGCCAAGGGACGCGTCAATCTCGTGCGCTTTGCGATTCCCGACGATTCGCCCGCGGTGGGTGTGACACTTGCCGAACTGGCGCGAAAGCTGAATGTCAATGTGCACATCTGTATGATCGAGCGCGGGGAAGAGGTGATCATTCCCGACGGTCGTCAACGGATAGAAAAAGGTGACAGCCTGTGGATCGTTGTCAATCTGACAACGATTTCCAAGGTGTTCCGCGCATTCGGCTTGCGCACACGCATGCTCAAAAATGTGATGATCGCGGGCGGCGGGCGTGTCGCGCAATATCTGGCGCAGACTTTGGTACATTCGCACGTGCGCGTCAAGTTGATCGAATCGGACGAAGCGCGCTGTGAACAGCTCAGCGATATTATCCCTGAAGCCGACGTGGTATGCGGAGACGCAACCAATGAGACGTTGTTGCAGGAGGAAGGCATTGCCGACACCGACGCGTTTGTGTCGCTGACCAATATTGATGAAGAAAACATCCTGCTGTCGCTGTATGCGCAAAAGGTGTCCAACGCGAAACTGGTCACGAAAATCACCCGCATTACCTTCGAGGAAGTCATTCGGGATATGCCGCTCGGCAGTGTGGTTTGCCCGCGTAGTATCACCACGGGACGCATTCTGCGTTATGTGCGCTCGATGGAAAATGCCTCGGGCAGTAACGTGGAAACGCTGTATTATCTTGCCAAAGGTCGCGCCGAAGCGCTTGAGTTCAAGGTGCGCGAAGGTTCGAAAAAGACCGAGCGATTGATCGGTGTACCGCTGATGGATCTGGCACTGAAGAACAATCTGCTCGTGTCCTGCATCAATCGCGACGGCAAGATCATCACGCCGAGCGGTCGCGATTCGCTCCAGATCGGCGACACGGTGATCGTGATTACCACGCATAAGGGACTCAGTGACCTGAGCGATATTTTAAAGGATTGATGATGCCATGAATTACAGTATCATTCGCTATATCATCGGCTGGATCGTCATGCTGGAAGGCGGCTTTATGGTGTTTCCGTCGCTGACATCGCTGATTTACGGGGAATACCGCGACGCGTTGATTTTTATCTCGTTGGCGGCGGCTTGCGGACTGGTCGGCTTTTTGCTTCGCTTGAAAAAGCCACGCAACAGTGCGTTTTTTGCCCGCGAAGGTTTTGTGGCGGTGGCGGTAACGTGGGTCGTGCTGGCACTGATCGGCTCACTTCCCTTTGTGATCAGCGGCGCGATTCCGTCGTTTGTGGATGCGCTGTTTGAAACGGTGTCCGGCTTTACAACGACAGGCGCCTCGATCCTGACGGACGTCGAAGCGTTGCCGCACGGCATGGCCTTCTGGCGCAGCTTTTCGCAGTGGATCGGCGGCATGGGTGTGCTGGTGTTTATGCTGGCGGTGCTCCCCATGGCGGGCGGCCACAGTATGTATCTTATGAAGGCGGAAAGCCCCGGACCGACGGTCAGCAAGCTGGTGCCGAACCTGCGCAAAACGGCGCTGGTGTTGTACGGCATTTATTTTGTGATGACCGTGATCCAGTTTGTGCTGTTGATTACAGCGGGCAAAATGCCGCTCTTTGATGCGATCTGTCTGTCGTTCAGCACCGCCGGAACGGGCGGCTTCGGTATCCGTGCGGACAGCATGGCGTCGTATACGCTTGCGGCGCAGATCATCATCACCGTATTTATGTTGCTGTTCGGCATCAATTTTACGTTCTATTTTCTGCTCATCACCAAGCGCTTTCGTCTGGCGCTCGCGATGCAGGAGGTACACTGGTATCTCGTGCTGTATGGCGGTGTGTCGGCACTGATTGTCATCAATCTGTTGTTGGTTGAAGGCGGTCCGGTCGGCATGACGATTCACGAGGTGCTGTTCCAGACGGCATCGGTGATGACTACGACAGGCTATGCCACGGTTGATTTTGATCTGTGGCCGCAGGTGTCCCGAGGGCTGATGGTACTGCTGATGCTTACGGGTGCATGTGCCGGTAGTACGGCAGGCGGCTTTAAAGTCTCCCGCGTGTTTTTGTGCTGGAAAACCACGGGACGCGAAATCGCCCGTCACATTCATCCGCGCAGTGTCAAGGTGATCAAAATGGACGGTAAAGCAGTGGAACGCGATGTGCTGTCGGCCCTGTTTGCGTTTTTGTTCTGCTATGTGGTCATTCTGATGGCATCAACGCTCTTGTTGTCGTTGGACGGATTTGACCTGACCACCAACTTTACCGCCGCCGTGACCACGCTCAATAACGTCGGACCCGGTCTGGGAAAAGTCGGTCCGACGGGAAGCTTTGCCGAGTATTCGGCGCTTTCCAAGCTGGTGTGCGTGTTCAATATGCTGGCAGGGCGTCTGGAGATTTTCCCGATTCTGTTGCTCTTCTCGCCGTCTACCTGGAAAAAGTAACTATATACCAAACAGTCGCTGTAAATGCCAGCTGTCCGAAGGGATGTAGGTGTTTACAGCGGCTTTCTTTTTGCGTCCATCTGCGGAATGAATGTTGAAATATCAAAAAAAGAGTGGATTTTTTTGATATTTGTGGTAAAATAATATCGAATCGTGTCGAAAGGAGGGGTGACGTGGATCTTTTCAGAACCATCGTGCTGGCGATATTGCTGGTTCCCGCGGTGTTGTTTTATGTGGTTGTCGGACTGCTTGTCAACCCCAAAAAGACGTATGAGCGGGACAGCCGCTTTTATCGCCGCCTGCTGATTTTTACGACAGGCTTCGGACTGCGCATGCTCGGGGTGCGTATTCATACGACAGGGCTGGAACGTGTGCCCGAAGGCGTGCATTGCCTGTTTGTTTCCAATCACCGCTCCAACTTCGATCCGTTGGTTACGTGGTATGTATTCCGCGACAAAAGCATGGCGTACATCGCTAAACCCTCGCTGTTTCGCATTCCTGCTTTCGGACGGATCATCCACCGATGCCGCTTCATGCCGATCGATCGGGACAGCGCCCGCAACGCCATGGATACCTTCAAACGGGCAAGCGAACTGCTCGGCGCGCAGGAACTGTCGATCGGCGTGTATCCCGAAGGCACGCGGTGCAAAAGCGGCGATATGTTGCCGTTTCACAACGCGGTGTTCCGCGTGGCGCAACAAGCCAACGCCCCGATCGTGGTCATGGCACTTCGCGGCACACAAACCATCCATAAAAATCTGCCGTTTCATCATTCCGACGTCTATCTGGATGTGGTGGATGTCATTGAACCGTCTGACATGCAAGGAGTACGGACCTGCGTGATCGGCGATCGTGTGCGTGCGGCGATTGAAGACGTATTACAAACAGAGGAGCGATAAATCATGATTCATGTTTTGTATAATTCCCTGGCGGGACACGCGTCGAATGCGGGGTCCCCGGAGACACTGAAAGCGCGTTTTGACAGCGCGACCCATACGTTTTATAAAGTACAGGATATTACCTCCTGGAGGGATTTCTTTGCAGGGATTGCGCCCGATGACGACGTGATGATCTGCGGTGGTGACGGCACACTCAATCAGTTTATCAACGCTGTAAAAGATATCTCTTTTCCGAATCATGTGCTGTATTATCCTTGCGGATCGGGAAACGACTTTATGCGCGATGTCAAGGGATCCGATGCACAGTCGCCCATCTGCGTGGACGAGTACATTAAGGATCTGCCGAGCGTGACAGTGAACGGTCAGACCTATCATTTTCTCAACGGTGTCGGCTACGGCATCGACGGCTATTGTTGTGAGGTCGGCGATCAACTGCGTGCGACTTCGGACAAACCCGTGGATTACACCGGCATTGCCGTCAAAGGACTGTTGTTCCATTATAAACCGACCGCCGCCAGAGTGACGGTGGACGGCGAAACGTTTGAATACAAGCGCGTCTGGATCGCTCCGACCATGCACGGACGTTTTTACGGCGGCGGCATGATGCCGACACCGGCGCAGGATCGCATGAAGAAGGGCGGTAAGCTGTCGCTTCTGGTGATGCACAACGCGAACAAGCTGCAGATTCTGATGATCTTCCCGTCCATTTTCAAGGGTCAGCATCTGAAACATACGAAACGTGCCGTCGTCCATGAGGGACACGATATTACCGTGGCGTTTGATCGTCCCGTAACCCTGCAGATCGACGGGGAAACCATTCTGAACGTGTCGGAGTATCATGCCGTCTCGTCGACAAAGGTGAAGGAATCCGCGGCGATGGCGTAAAGTCGGTGCTTTGTTGAATAAAAACCGTAAACTGCGGTATATTTCAAAGGAAAGGGTGTGGGTACGTTGAAAAAGTCTGCAAAGGCGATCGTTGTCGGCGCGGGACTCGCGGCGGCTGTCGCCACGACGGTTACGCTGGCTACGGTGTCGTTGACAAAACGGATGGTAGAAGTGGCGCTCAAACGGTCTGCGCCTGCAAAGATCCCGCAGATGGGACGCGCCAAAACCAAACTGCGCGGTTTTGAGGATTCTGAGGCATTTATGGAAGCGATTCGCCTCGGGGAAGAAGCACTGCGCGAAAAGGATCTGCCGACGGTCGGCATCACGACCGAGGATGGTCTGGAACTGGTGGGGCACTGGTATGAAGCAGAATCCCCGAAACGTGTGGTGATCGCCATGCATGGCTGGCGTTCGTCGTGGGCGCGGGATTTCGGCACCATCGCCGAAGAGTGGCACGAGGACGGATGCCATGTGTTGTTTGTGGAACAACGCGGACAGGGCGACAGCGGCGGCGAATATATGGGCTTCGGCATGATGGAACGCCACGACTGTCTGCAGTGGGTGCAGTTTGTCAACGAGCATCTGGCGGGCGATCTGCCGATTTATCTGGCGGGCGTGTCCATGGGAGCGGCGACCGTGCTCATGGCGTCTGAGCTGGACCTGCCGCCCAACGTGCACGGCATCGTGGCGGATTGCGGCTTTACGTCTCCGCACGCCATCTGGAAGCATGTGGTAGAGAATAATCTGCATTTGCATTACGGATTACTCGGTCGCATCGCGGATGATGTGTGCAAAAAGCATATTCAGATGGGACCAAAGGATGTATCTGCGTCGGAAGCGCTTCGGAACACCACCGTTCCCGTGTTGTTTATTCACGGCACCGACGATCATTTTGTACCGGTGACCATGACCTACGAGAATTACAAAGCGTGCGCATCGGCAAAATCTCTGCTGGTTGTACCGGGTGCCGATCACGGCATGAGTCACTTTGTGGATCCCGAAGGGTATCGTCGGACAGTGCGGGACTTCTGGGCGTCCTTTGATGCGGTCAGTCCGCCGCCGAGAGTGTGTAAGGACGAGTCGGAAGGCGCCGAAGAACAAATCGAATAATATCGTTGCGGTCGGTGATTCACATACAGTCATCGACCGCTTTTTGTACAGCGCAGAGGTGAGAGGTTGACAAATCAACAAAATAGCGGTATAATGCATATGCTTGAAGCCCTCTGTACTATGAAATCAAGAAGGAGCATGACAATGATCAAAATTATGGTGGATTCGGCGTCGGATTGTCGCGACACATCCCTGTATGATTATTTTATGCCGATAACGGTGCGCATGGACGAACGGGAGTATCGGGACGGTGTGGATCTGCATGCCGATGATTTTTATGCGATGCTTGCGCGTGCACAGGCGTTTCCGACTACGTCTCAGCCGTCGCCCGACGCCTTTGTGTCAGTGTTTGAAGCGGTGCGGGACAGCGGTGACGAATTGTTGTATTTTGCGCTGTCATCGGGACTCAGCGGCACCTATCAGGGTGCGCGTATCGCCCAATCCATGGTGGGATATGATCAGATTTATGTGATCGATACCCTGGCGGTGACGCATATGATCGGCGTATTGGTGTCGTATGCCCGCCGCTTGATTGCCGAGGGGCGTACTGCGCGTGAGGTTGCCCAAGGCTGTGAAGAACTCAAAAGCCGCGTGCGGGTGTATGCGGGGGTGGACACGCTGGAATACCTGAAAAAAGGCGGACGTCTGAGCGGCGCTTCGGCGGCAGTCGGTACCCTTGCGAACATCAAACCGATTGTGACCGTCACGCCGCAGGGCGCGGTACAAGCGGTCGGCAAGGCGATCGGTGTGCCGCGTGTGATTCGCAGCATTCTGGATAAGGTGATCGCCGATGAACCGGATGCATCGTTCCCGATGATTTCCTTGTATACCGCGGGAGAGGAGAACTGTGCAGCGCTGGAGGAACAGGCGGCAGCGGCGGGGGTGACGGTGGATGCCCGTTGCCAGGTTGGCCCCACCATCGGAGCGCACGTCGGACCGGGAGTGTACGGTCTTTTGTATGTTGCGAAAAGTGATAGATAAGCCAAGCCGATCTTTCGTTTCGGAAAGGTCGGCTTTGTGGCGTTTGTAGGATATTTTTGCGGATGTTTATCTTTTCCTCTTGAGAAAATAGAAGGAATGGGGTATAATACATAGCATAGTGATCTTGATAAAGGAGACAGTAGCGTATGCATAAGGATATCGTATATATCGGTGTGAATGATCACGCGATCGATCTGTTTGAAGGGCAATACCGTGTACCAAACGGCATGTCCTATAATTCCTACGTTATTTTTGATGAGCGCATCGCGGTGATGGATACCGTGGATGCGGCATTCGGCGAAGCGTGGCTGGAGATGCTCGCACAGGTACTTGACGGACGCGCGCCGTCCTATCTGATCGTGTCGCACATGGAGCCCGACCACTCCGCTAACATTGATGCCTTTGCCAAAGCATATCCGCAGGCGGTGATCGTCGCGACCGAAAAAGCCTTTGCGATGATGAATAAGTATTTTAAAACGGACTATGCCGACCGCCGCCTGATGGTCAAGGACGGCGATGGTCTCAGCCTCGGCACGCATGAGCTCATGTTTTTTACTGCGCCGATGGTGCATTGGCCGGAAGTGATGGTCACCTATGACGCGACGACGAAAACGCTCTTTTCGGCGGACGCCTTCGGAAAATTCGGTGCGCTGGATGTCGAAGAGCCGTGGGAGGAGGAAGCGCGCCGTTACTACATCGGCATTGTCGGAAAATACGGCGGTCAGGTACAGGCGCTGTTCAAGAAACTGCAGGGCGCACCGCTGGAACGCATTTGCCCGCTTCACGGTCCGGTGCTGGAGGATACCGTTGAACAGGCATTGGCACTGTACACCACCTGGGCGGGCTACGGCACAGAAACCGAAGGCGTTGCTGTTTTCTACACGTCGGTTTACGGACACACCAAAGACGCTGTCTCTTATCTGGTTGAACAGCTCCGTGACAAGGATTGCCCGCAGGTGGCGGTGTACGATCTGGCGCGGTGCGATATGTCGCAGGCGGTCGCTCAGGCATTCCGCTTCGGCAAGGTGGTGCTGGCAACCACCACCTATAACGGTGAGGTGTTCCCGTTTATGCGCGAATTTCTCCACGAGCTGACCGAACGCGGCTTTAAGAATCGTACGGTTGCGATCGTCGAAAATGGCAGCTGGATGCCGATGGCGGCGAAAACCATCCGCAAATGCCTGGAATCTGCCAAAAACATCACCTACACCGATACAACGGTTACGATTCATGCGGCAATGGACGAGGAGACCGAGTGCTCGCTTGCCGCCCTGGCTGCGGAACTGGTCGGGTAAGCGGCGCGAACAACCGATGCCGTTCGTCGGCATGGGATATACTTCTGAAATAAGGCGGGGATAAACGATGATTGATTTTGATCGTGTGGAAGAAACAGTAACGGAAAAATTCCGCGGCGGTGAAGGCGTGTTCAAAGCCCGTATGGTGGTGGACGAGCGCAACCGCATTATGAAAGCGGTGTTGCCGCCCCACAGTTCGATCGGGATGCATTGCCACGAAACATCTTCGGAAATCATATATATTTTGTCCGGTGTCGGCACCGTCGTACACGAAGACGTTACCGAGCAATTACCCGCGGGAAGCTGTCATTATTGCCGCAAGGGCGAGTCTCATTCGCTGTCCAATCGCCACGAGGAAGATCTCGTATTTTTTGCGGTCATTCCCGAACAGATATAAGGAAACGATCGGCAAACAAAAGGCAGGACTTGTATTGACAAGCCCCTGCCTTTTTTGTATAATAAAATAGACTAAGAATAGGTAGGTGTTGCTTTGTGAAAAGAGATCTTATTTCGATCATCGTCCCTTGCTACAACGAGCAGGAAGTGTTGCCGCTTTTTTACGAGGAAACGTGCCGCTGGGTGGACAAGCTGGATGCGGACGTGGAATTCGTGTTTATCGACGACGGCTCCAAAGACAACACCATTTTGATTCTGCGGGAACTGGCGCAAAAGGACAAGCGCGTGTTTTATTATTCCTTTTCCCGCAATTTCGGTAAAGAAGCGGGCATCTATGCCGGACTTTGCAACGCCAAAGGCGATTACTGCGTGATTATGGATGCCGATTTGCAGGACCCTCCTGCCTTGCTTCCCGACATGTATGCGGCGGTGAAGAACGACGGTTTCGACTCGGTGGCGACCTGCCGCGAAACGCGCAAAGGCGAGCCGCCCATCCGCTCGATGTTTGCCCGTATGTTTTACAAAATTATCAACCGCATTTCCGAGGCGGATATCAAAGACGGCGCGCGTGATTTCCGTATGATGAACCGCAAAATGGTCGATTCCATTGTGGGCATGGGGGAATACAACCGCTTCTCCAAGGGCATTTTCGGCTGGGTCGGTTTCCGCACCAAATGGTTGCCGTATGAGAATGTGGAACGTGCGGCGGGTACGACGAAGTGGTCTTTCTGGAAGCTGTTCAAGTATTCGCTTGACGGCATCATCAACTTCTCGTCTGTCCCGCTGAACCTCTCCTCCTGGTGCGGCTTGCTGTTCTGCGTGCTGGCGATGGCGGTGACGATCTTCTTCTTTGTGCGGCGGCTGGCATTCGGCGATCCGGTGGACGGTTGGGCTTCGACGGCGTGCCTCATCACCTTCATCGGCGGTGTTCAGTTGTTCTGCCTCGGCGTGCTCGGACAATACGTGGCGCGGATCTATTCGGAAACCAAGGATCGTCCGAAGTACATCCTGCGCGAATCCAATCGTGACGAGGACGACGAGAGAGGAGAGCATTCGTGAGTGTATTTAACAACGGCGGTCTGGCGATCAAATACCACGCAGTGGCAAAACGGTTGTCCGATCGTTCCAAACCCTATTATATTCTGAACTTTCTGGCAGAGCTCATCATCGGCTTTTTTATGGCTTCGGCCGTGTGTATGCGGATGCAGGACATCGCCTACACCGATAACGGCGCTTACGTCGCGGAGCAAAGTCTCGCGTTTTTTGCGATGCTGGTGCTTGCGATTGCCGGCATGCTGTTTGCCGCGACGCTGTTTGTGACGGCTGAACGCGTGCTTCCTGCGGCGCTGGTGGTTAGTCTGTTGTCGTTCTTTCTGTGTCTTCCCAAAGGCGGTGACCGCAACATCTGGCTCGGCGTCGGCATGACGCTGATCGCACTGATCGCGTGCCTTTGGATTTTTAATCGGTTTCCGACGGCGTTTTCGGAATTCCGCATGGGTTTTCCCGTGGCAAGAATCGTCGTTGGCGTTTGCTTTCTGGTGTTCGTGGTGTACATGTCCGCCATGAGCGTTGCCCGCTACTATTCCTTTACCTATAACACCTTCGACTTCGGCATTTTCATGCAGATGTTCACCTATATGAAGGAAACCGGTCTGCCGTTCACCACGGTGGAACGCAACATGCAGCTGTCGCACTTTGCGGTGCATTTTTCGCCGTTTTTCTACATTCTGCTTCCCGGTTACATGCTGTTCTCTAGCCCTGTATATCTGTGCATTATGCAGGTGCTGTTCGTCGGACTCGGTGTCTTTGCGGTGTTCGGCATTGCCCGCACGCTGGGCTTTTCTCCGAAGATGACGTTGCTCATCAGCGTGCTGTACCTGGTGTATCCGTCCGTTTCCTACGGACTGTATTTTGACTTCCACGAGAACAAATTTCTGGCATTCTGCATTTTGTATGCGGTGTATTTCCTGTTAAAACGGAAGTTTATCCCATTTTATATCTTTGCGTTGTTGCTTTGCTCTGTCAAGGAGGATGCCGCGATTTACCTTGTGGCGATCGCGCTGTTTATGTTGTTGCATGAACGCCTGATCCGTCACGGACTGATCACGCTGGTGATGGCGCTTGGGTATTTTGTGTTTGCGCTCTTTATGATTCAGCAGTGCGGCGCGACCGAGTCGATGGAATTCGGCTATCGCTATTCCAACTTTGAACTCAACGGGGAAGCGGGCATCGGCGGTATCATTATGTCGACGCTCCTCAACCTCGGCTACACCATCGGGCAGATCTTCCAGGAGGATAAATTTGAATATCTGCTGTGGATGTTTGTGCCGGTGCTTTTCTCGCCGTTTATGACCAAAAAGGTCTCGACGCTGGTACTGCTCGCGCCGATGCTGCTGGTGAATTTCATGTCCAACTGGATCTACCAGTATGATGTAGACTTCCAGTACACCTACGGTACGGCAGCGATGATTGTCGTGTGCAGTATTCTGGCGCTGATCGGTATGCGCCCGAGAGCGCGCAAAGTGATTGTGGTGACGGCGCTGATCGCCTGCATCTCGATGACGGTGCCGCGTGTGATCGCGCGCAATTCCGGCTACATCAAGGGATATCTCGCGCACCGCGAGATGTTCCACAACTCCATTGCATTCCTGGACGAGAATCTGGATAAAAACGCCGTCATCGGCGTCGAAGGCGATATTATGCCGATTCTTTATGATTGTCCGTATATGTATCTCGATCCTCATGACGATGAAAAGGCTGCCAAAATCCAGTATTTTGTCACCAAGGAAGAGGACAGCAACATCGGAGAAATGGTCGACCGCGGCTTTGAACTGGTTGCCGAGGACGGCTATGTTCAGATCTACGTCAACCCTCATTACGAAGGGGACGGCACATTCCAATAACGGCTTCGTTCATCGATACCAAAAATAACTATTTTATAAAAAGAGTGAATCTTCACGCAAGGAGGGGTCTGCTTTGGCAACGGTGTTTGTCAGTTACAAATCCGAAACCGAAAAAGAATCGCTCGCGTTCGTGCAGCAACTGGAACAGGAAGGCATCGATTGCTGGATCGCCTGCCGTGACATTCCCCTCGGCGCGGACTATATTGACGAAATCCCCGGTGCTATTGAAGATTGCTCCTGTTTTTTACTGTTGCTATCCGAAAAGGTGGAAACCTCCCCGTGGATTGAACTTGAACTCAAGCAAGCCATCTCCGACGGTAAGCAAATTTTTCCGATTATGATGGAGGATTTTGAGCTCCATCGCAAATATGTCTTTATGCTGCAGAATTATCAGATGTATTCGGTTTTTAATGGCAACGGGGAAGCCTTTAAACAGGTTGTCTCCCGTGTGAAGGGACTTTTCCCTCATCTGAAACCGCAAGAGCGCGCAAAAACCGCTTCTGTGCCGCAACCGCGTCCTGTTACAAAACCTGCCTCTGTTGAGAAATCCATATCTATTTCATATCCACCTGTGCGTTATCCACACACTCCCTATAACGGATACCAGCCGTATATCTATGCCAGCTACGCGCACCAAGATGCCGACCGCGTGATACCGATTATCCATCGGCTTCAGGATCGTGGTTTTCGCGTGTGGTGGGATAACGACATTTGTCCCGGTGTGAAGAGGATGGAACTCATAGCAGATAAACTGGACTTTTGTGACTGTGTGATTGCATTTCTCTCTGACAGCTTTCAAGCGAGCAGGACATGTCAAGACGAGGTTGAATATGCCAGATTTAAGGGGCGTTCTTTTCTGCCTGTTTATCTGGAAGATGTTCGGCTAACCGGCGATCTTCAGATGTATCTGAGCGAACAACAATCGCTTTTTCGCTACCGTTACGCCAGCGATGACGCCTTTGTGGATACCCTCACATATTCGCCCATGCTGATGCTCTGCGACTCGTCTTTTTGGCGCGAGTAAACGACGCGTTGCATTATATTATTTGAAATCAAAGTGAAAAAGCGAGCCGCGACTGTGTGTCGCGGCTGGCTTTTTTCTATATCCGATCCGATTATCGGGCGCCGTAGGTGTAATTGGTGAGCGCCTCGCCTTGGGTATTGGTGTCTTCGTCGGGGGTGGGCTGACTGAAATCGAAGGGAATGGTGAACTCGTCGATCGTACCGAACATATCAAACCGTGTCCCGTCCTCGAAATCGGAACCGTAACGGTCCAGATAGGGGGAATAGGTGGTGCTCTTGATTGTGCCGTTTTCCACGTCGCATTCCATAAAGCGCATGAACCCGTTGCCGCCGTTGAGCGTTGCTTGATAGTTTGCCATGATCTGGAACACATTCCGATCGGGATCGCCGTCGCCGTTGTCGTCGATGAAATCGTAACGTCTGGTGGCGAGATAATTGTGACCGCACAGCACCAGGCGTACGTTCGGATTCTGTAAAACCACCTTTTCAAAGAACAGATCGCCGTTGGCGGAGCGCTTGCCGGATACCTTCAGGTAATCGTGGAAGCAGAGGATGGCAATACGGTCGTTGTGTTCGGCGAGCACCTCATTGAGCCAGGCGATATCTTCATCGGCATATTCCTCGTTGTAGCCCATGTATGCGAAGATGAAGTCCACACCTGCAATGGTCATCAGATCGTAATGCCCGAAGTTGTCCTCGTAATCGCCGCCGTACCACTTGTTATCCTCGTAGCGCGCGGCACCGAAATACTGACTGAATTCGGTGTGATCGTCCTTGTCCACATCATGGTTGCCTGCCAGTACGCCGTAGGGGATGCCGCAATCGTCCAGATCCTCATAGGAGGCGGTCATCACCGCCCATTCCTCATGATTGTGCGGCAGGTTGACGAAATCACCTGTATGGAACATATAGCGGATGTCGTAATCTTTATAATTCTCCGCGATCCATTGATTCTGGTGTTCGATGATTTCGGGATACTTGAACGAATACCACTGCGGATCGGAGGTCCACAGGAAGGTGAACACCTTATCGTTGTTGTCCTTCTCCTTCGGTACCACAACCGCCACCACGATGACCGATGCCGCCGCGACAACGATCACGGCAACAGCGCAGATCAACGCCACGATTTTCTTGCTGACAGGTTTGCTCATAAACGATCCCTCATTTCTTTTTAACAGAGTCCTGCTTTGAATGTACCATATTTTGCGATCCATGTCAAGAAAGGTGAGAACGGAGAGGATTGACGCGCACAGAGGATTGTGGTATACTTTTCAGGAACTAAAACGAAGGAAAAGGGAGGCACAGCCGATGGTTTGCAAGGTTTGCTCGTCCGTGTTGGAGGACGGTACACCGGTTTGTCCGCACTGCGGGGAGGCGACGGAAACGTCTGTCACCGCATCGTCTCCCGTGACAGCCACACCGCGCAAAAGCCGCCTGTGGATGGTATGGGCGGCATCGGCAGTGATCGCGTGCCTGCTGGTGATTGTCTGGCTGACGATCCTCCCGGTCGGACAGGTGTCCCGCCTGCTGAAAATCGGGGATGCCGATGGAGCGATTGCAGTGTATCAGCAGCGTGTGGAAGGACACGCCTTGCGCGAGCAACTGCTGGAAGCGACGCTGTCCGACGATGTGGAACACATCATGACGGCGTATTACAGCAAAGCTTGTTCTGCCGAGGATGGGATCGCGACGCTGGATGTCTACGCGGCACTCGGATCTCAGGCGGCGCATGACCATCGCATAACGGTTGTCGGCGACCATGTCTATAACATCCTGCTGGCATATCAGCTCGAAGAAGCCTCCTATGAGGACACCATGGCAAAACTGTGGCTGTGGAAGGAAAAGGGCTACGAAGATGCCGAACGTGCACTGGACACGGCCACCGAGCAATATGTACAGCGCACAGGCATGCCCGCGCCGATGTACGGCAGGGCGGTGTATCACAGCGATGTTCTGCCGGAGATGTCAGACACCGCGGTGAACAGCGTGCTGAAACGTGCCTATTACACCGTCGACGGCGGTATGGCGCTGGTCGTGTGCTTTTCAAACGGCACCGATACGGATATTGCCTTACAACGACTGAAGGTGGACGTGACCACCGCCTCGCGGGAGTATGTTGCGAGTCAGCAAAGCATCGCGCTCGAAAAACCTTGCCTCGTGCCGCATGGCGGTTATGAGGATGCGTTGCTGGTGCTGGACCGACAGTATGTGACACCGGACAATCTGGTCTTGGAGAATCTTCAGCTCCTTTGTGTGGTGCGCGGAGAATGTGTCGGCACCACGGAAGATGTCTACGGTTCCTTTACGTTTGGCAGCGGAGACAGGCAACTGAACGGCGAGACCGACATCGTTTGTGATACCAATTTACCGCCTATGAAAAACGACGAAGTACGTGTCAGCATTCTGATGATCGCGCAGACTTGGGACGGGTCGCTGGCGATGAAGCTGATGTTTGCGAACGGTTTCGATACTCCGCGGCAGATAGGCGAAGTCGATTTTTCGCTTTTGGATGATCGGGATGAAATTTTTGCTGACCGACAGTTTGAGCATCTGGCGGTGACGGTGCCTGCGAACGGCTATGCCGAAACCGAATTGTTGATCGACAAGGCGTATGTGAAGAATCCGGACGCGTTAAAGGATCCGTGGCGATTCTCGGCAACGGTGGTTCATAAAGAGACGTCGCGGCGGTAACACATACAGAAAGGATGGGTGAGAGGAATGAGACGTTATAAACGGGATGCGAGCTTTTTGATCGCCTATCTGATCACGCTCTTTTTCAACTGGGAAATGTCTATTCCGGCGTGGATCCTGCTGGTGTTGCATTTTGTGCTGGGCTGGTCGATCCTGTGGTTTATCCTCGCGTTGGCGGCGTGGATGGTGATCATCCTGTTGTGGATGTTGCTTATGCAGGCGGCGGCACGTTGCGGCGACAGCAAGGATGCACCGCGCGAGAACAAGAATCCGTATTCGGTCCGATCCTCTGTCGCACCGACCGAAAACCACGATACCTCCTCCTGACGAAAAGAAAAGGGGGCGGCTCATGCGAGCCACCCGCTTCTGGTTATCGGCAATAAACAATTTTTAAAACCTACACTTTTCTTTACGTTTTACTTGACAACATCAAAAAAATGTGGTAATATAAGACTACAAAATAAATGTGGGTTATGGAGGTAATGATTATGACCACGCAAAGCATTATTAACGCCATTTACAAAGACTTCGCGAAAACGTATCGCGGAGCCGCCACCTTTGTTGACTCGGGTGCGCTCTGGGATTTTTGCATGGACACTATCAAAGATCCGGTGCTGTTGAGCAACATCGTGTTTGCAAACGATCTCGGAGTGCCGCCTGTGAAATCGCTTCTGCTGATTTACAAGCGACAGAAGAATCCTGCCGATGGATTCGAGTTCAATGCCAACGAAAGCCGTGCGATCGGCTCGGTGATGGGCTTTGTGTTCAAGTTTGCGATCGGCTATAAGGATCAGAAAGAGCGTTGCAAAGTGGAGCGGTACGGCGTACGGACAGCCACTCGTTTTCTGGACGGTCCGGTCATCACCTTCACGGCATAACATACAGCTGACCGTATGCAGAGGCTCTCGTTCCGGTTTAAAAACAAGAAAAGCGACCGAAAAGGTCGCTTTTTTGTTTGCGAAAGACTACCTAAACGCAGCAGAATTGAGGTAAGAAAGCCTAAAAGTAGTGTTTTGCTCAGATTCAAACGATGGGAACTGTTTATCAAATTCTTTATTTATTTAGATTAAAAAGAAAAAGAACGAAAGTTGCAAAACCAATGGTATCATAACTTTCGTTCTTATTTGCGGAAGAACAGCATAACGGTGCGTAAACATAGGTAAAAACGAAGAAAAGGTGCGCAGATATACTGTTAGACAAATTGGAATTTGTTTAACTGTTTTCAGAAATCCATTTTTTAGACCAAGCAAACAATGTTTCAGACATCAAATTGAAATCTGCTACTCCGCCATTTTTCAATTTCAAAAAGGTTTCAACAATGACCCGTTCATCGGAAGATACAACTTGGAGCAATTCTTTTTGATGGCTGATATAGTTTCCGGTTTGCTTGAAAGCAATTGCCTGTACAACGAAAGAGGCAGATTTATACAGTCCACGCAAAATATCTTCGCTCTTTTCATGCAGCATATTGTGTACACATCCGTGGAATATGTTGCAGGCACCGATTCTGATTGCTCTGTTCACAGCACTTTCGTCAATAACTGCCATCACATCGTCAAGGCTTCCTTTGATTGGTGTCGTGTCATAGCAAAACTGGAACAGGTCAGATGGCTCCCAATTCATGATTTCCTTTTTGCCTGAAAGAAAACCACAAATCAGCTCCCAAGTCGGAGGCCAAGCCGGTCTTAGGAAGAC
>JAZQHP010000055.1:0-6390 GCA_045540655.1 Acutalibacteraceae bacterium | reverse complement strand
ATGATCCAAGGCGGCGATCCCACGGGAACGGGCGGCGGCGGTCAAAGCTATTTCGGCGCGATCTTTGAGGACGAATTCGACCCGAGCCTGGGCAACCTGCGCGGGGCGCTGTCGATGGCGAACCCCGGCGATGTGGATTCCAACGGCAGTCAGTTCTTCTTCAATCAGGCGGATGCCGAGCCGCTGGCGATCGCTCAGACGAGAGAACGCTGGGAAAAGTATAAGGATCTGATGCCGTCCTATAAGACGTTCGGCGAGTTTTACGCCGCTCAGTATCCCAACTTCGGCTTCAAGGGCGAAGCGTTGACCGATGATGTGCTCGAAACCTACGAGCGCGTCGGCGGCAGTATGTATCTGGACGGACCGCTCAAGTCCGAAGGCGGACACACCGTATTCGGTCAGGTGTTCGACGGCATGGACGTGCTCGACGCCATTGCGGCGGTTCCGACCGACGAGAATGACAAACCCCTCGAAGCGGTGACCATTGAGTCCATTGAATGGACGACGTATCAAGGATGATGCGGTCGGAAACGGCGCGTATCGATAAGGAGAGAACAACTATGAAAGTGACACGCCTGCTGGCGCTTGTTTGCGCGCTGACGGTGATGATGGTGATGAGCGGTTGCGCGGGGAATCCTGCTTCGGACGGCGGTGCCGACGGTGCCACGACGCTCGGCTGGCAGACTGCCATGCCGTCGGTCGGTGAAGAAATCGCGATCATGCACACCAGCTTCGGCGATATTTATCTGCGCTTTTTCCCCGAGCAAGCTCCTAAAGCAGTGGAAAATTTCAAGACCCTGTCGCAGGAAGGCTACTATAACGGCGTGCTGTTTCATCGCGTGATCAAAGACTTTATGGTGCAGGGCGGCGATCCCGACGGCACCGGTCAGGGCGGCGAAAGCTGCTGGGGCGGTACGTTTGAGGACGAATTTGATCCGAGCCTGGGCAACCTGCGCGGTTCGCTGTCGATGGCGAATGCGGGTCCCGGCACCAACGGCAGACAGTTTTTTATCAATCAGGCAACCCCGGAAGCGTCTGTGATTCCGCAGGCGCGTATGTATTACGAAGCCAATCGCGAATCGCTGGCGAATTATGCGACCTTTGAAGCCTTCTTTGCGTCGCAGATGGGACTGGATCCCGCCAAGGTCACTGCGGATGTGCTCGCGGTGTATGAGGAATACGGCGGCAACATCCATCTGGACGGTCCGCTTCGCACCGACGGCGCGGGACACACCGTGTTCGGACAGGTGTTCAAGGGCATGGATGTCGTGGACAGCATGGCGGCGGTGCAGACCACCGAGCAAGATTTCCCGCTGGAGTATATGGCGATTCAGTCCATCGAATGGACGACCTACCAAGGCGAATAAGCATTGATTGTTCATTTTATTACAGAATAAGAGGGATCGATATGAACGAGATCATGATCAACGGACTGAAAATTCAATATATCGATCAGGGCGAGGGCGACGTGGTGCTGTTGCTCCACGGCTGGAACGCTCCCGCCGAAACCTATCGGCTGATTATCGATCATCTGTCGACGCGCTACCGCGTGATCGCGCCCAACGCGCCCGGTTGCGGCGGCAGTGACGAACCGCCCGTACCGTGGACGGTGGATGATTTTGTCGATTTCACCGTGGCGTTCGCACAGGCGCTCGGTGTCAGCAAAGCGATTCTGATGGGGCACTCGTTCGGCGGGCGCACCATCATCAAGCTGATGAACCGTCAGCCTTGCCCGCTGGAAGTGGAAAAGATCGTGCTGATGAGTGCCGCAGGCATCCGCCCGAAGCGCTCGACGAGCTTCCGCATCAAGCGCGGCATCCTCAAGGCGATGAAGCCGATCGAGAAGGTGTTCCCGAAGCTCGCGTCGGCGGCACGCAATCATATGGGCTCGGCGGATTATCGTGCCGCGAGCGAGATTATGAAAAAGACGATGGCGATCTGCATCGAGGAGGATCTGACCGATCTGCTTCCCGGCGTGAAAGCGGAAACCCTGCTGATCTGGGGACGCTACGACACGGCGACACCTCTGCAGGACGGACAAACGATGGAACAGAATATCCCCGGCGCCGGTCTGGTCATTCTGGAAGGCGACCACTTTGCGTTTGCGCAGCAGTGGCCGCAATGCGCGCGTGTGTTGGATGTGTTTATGTAAAAAGGATGGTGAAGTCGGATGACGATCACGATATTGAAAGCCGTGCTGTTTCTGATGTGTACGATCCAGGCGGTGTTTGAAACGCTGTATTATGTGCACATGCTGCAGCTGAACTCCTACCGCCCCGAGCGGTACATCCGCTGGATGAAGGAGCATGACGACCGCGTATTGCCTGCCAAGCGCTTTGTATCGCTGTTGCCGCTTGCGGCGTGGATGTGCCTCGGACGACTGGTCAGCGGCACGGAATACGAAGAAATTGCGCTGGCGGCGGCGATCTTCCTGGTGGCGATCGGCGCGGCGATGGATCGCCCGAAAAAGGCGAAAAAGCCGCTGGTGTATACCGACCGCGTCAAGCGTCTGCTGGTGACAATCTTCCTGCTGATGGCGGCGATGTTGGTGGTGGCGTGGATCTTCAACCCGCTGATCATGGGCACGATGCTGTTGCTGGTCGTGTTGCTCCCCGTGCTGTTGGTGCTGATCGCGAATTACATCAACGCACCGATGGAAAAAGCCATCGGCAATCGCTTTATCAAGGATGCCAAGCGCATCCTCTCGGAGGCGAAGGATCTTAAGATCATCGGCATCACGGGCAGTTACGGCAAAACCAGCGCGAAGAACTACCTGACAGCACTGCTGTCCGCGAAATACAGCACCCTGATGACCCCCGCCAGCTTCAACACGCCGATGGGCGTGGTGCGCACCGTGCGCGAGCATCTGCGCGGGTATCACGAAGTGTTTGTGTGCGAAATGGGCGCGAAGAACAAGGGTGACATCAAGGAAATCTGCGATATTGTGCATCCGCATCACGGCATGATCACCGCCATCGGCGAACAGCATCTGGAAACCTTCAAGACGCTCGACACCATCATCGATACGAAGTTCGAGCTGGTCGATGCGCTTCCCGAAGACGGCATCGCGTTTCTGAGCACCGATAACGAGCACATCGCCGCGCGCGAGGTGACGAATGTGCGTACCGTGTCCTACGGTCTGAAGGACGGCGCACAGTATACGGCATCCGATATTCAGAACGACGAGACGGGCAGTACCTTCACGGTGACCACGCCTGACGGCGAGACCTGTGAATACACCACGCGCCTGCTCGGTGCGCACACCATCCAGAATCTGGTCGGTTGCATCGCCGTGGCGCATCAGCTGGGTGTCAGCCTGCAGGAAATGAAGCAACCCATCCGTATGATGAAGCCCGTCGAGCACCGTTTGCAGCTGCTCCCCAACGGCTACATCGACGATGCATATAACTCCAACCCCGCGGGCTTCCGTTCGGCGCTCGACGTGCTCGGTTCGATGAAGAACACGCGCCGTGTTCTGGTGACCCCCGGTATGGTGGAGCTCGGCGAGCGTCAGGAGGCGCTCAACGAGGAACTCGGCGCTTACGCCGCGGATTGTTGCGATGTGGCGGTGCTCGTCGGCGAGAAGCAGGCGCCGCCTTTGAAGAAGGGCTTGCTGTCGAAGGGCTTCCCCGAGGAGAAGATTTTTGTGGCGACCGATCTGCATCAGGCGATCAGCTATGTGCAGTCGTTGCCCAAGGCGGAACGTCAGATCGTGTTGCTTGAAAACGATTTGCCCGATAATTTTTAAGAGAAGGGATCGGTGGAAGTATGAAAACAAAAGTAGCGGTGATTTTCGGCGGCCGCAGTGTGGAACACGAAGTGTCCATCATTTCCGGTCTGCAGGCCTACATGGCGCTGGATCTTGACAAGTACGACCCGATCGTGTTATACATCAGCAAAAACGGGGAGTTCTACACCGGCGTCGGCATGGACACGGTGGAGTTTTACCGCGAACTGCCCGGTTGCCTCAAGAACGCGACCCGCGTGCTTCCCGTTCCCGGGAAAAACGGCGTGGATCTGGTGCGCTTCCCGATGAAGCGCTTCGGCAACAACGTCGTGGCGAGCTTTGAAGTGGCGCTGCCCGTGGTGCACGGCACCAACGTGGAGGACGGTACGCTGATGGGCTACCTGGAAATGCTCGGTGTGCCGTATGCATCTTGCGACATTCCGTCCTCGGCGATCGGCATGGATAAATATCTGATGAAAACCGTGCTTCGCGAAGCGGGCATTCCCGTGCTCGATGCCGTGGAAATTTCCGCGAAGGCGTATGCACTGGATGCGACGGCGAAGCTGGATCTGATCGAGGAGCGCTTCGGCTATCCCGTCATCGTCAAGCCCGTCAACCTCGGCTCGTCGGTCGGCATTTCCAAAGCTTCCGACCGCGCGAAGCTTGAAAATGCGCTCAATCTGGCGTTTGACTTCGCCACCCGTGTGCTGGTGGAGCCGGCGGTCACGCCCCTGCGTGAGATCAACTGCGCGGTGCTGGGTAACAGCGACGACGCGGTGGCATCGGCGTGTGAAGAGCCGTTCGGCAACGATGAAATTCTGAGCTTTGCGGATAAATACTTAAGCGGCGGTGACGGCAAGACCGGCGCGAAGGGCGTCAAAACGGGCGGCGCGAAAGCCCCTGCAGGCGGTTCCAAGTCGGCGGGTATGAGCAGTCTTAAGCGCCGTTGCCCGGCGGAGATTTCCGACGAGATGACCGCGAAGGTACAGACGATGGCGGTGGAGACCTTTAAGGCGCTCGGTTGCATGGGCGTGTCCCGCATCGACTTTCTGATGAACGCCGACACGCAGGAGCTTTGGGTCAACGAGATCAACACGATTCCCGGCTCGCTCGCGTTTTATCTGTGGGAAGCGAGCGGCGTGTCTTTCGCCGATATGCTTGACCGCATGATCAAGCTCGCGATCAAGCGGCAGGAGACCCGCGACAGCCTCACCTTCTCGTATGAAACCAACATTCTGGCGGGTGCGTCGCTGGGTGGCGCGAAGGGTGCCAAAGGCGGCAAAGCGTAACAACCGTAAGGACGGTTGTTGCTGTCGGATACAGGAATAGAAAACACGGTCGAACGGCAAGGGGTGTAACCGCCGCCGTCGACCGTGTTTTTTGCTTGTAAAATCAGCGGAATTCCCAAGATTATTCCCTGAAAAATGACGGAAATGTAAAAAAATCGCACTGAATTTGCGCGTTATTGCGCAAATGGTTGTGAAAAAATGTTTTATAAATCACAACCCTTGAATTTTGAAATCAAGCGTGCTACAATACCATTGCAAACTGCCTAAAAAGGCGAATAATAAGGAGGAAACCCCCAATGAAAAAACTGTTGAGCATTGTGCTGGCAGTGGTCATGATGGCGACTCTCGTCGTGTCTGCTTCCGCTGCTGAAACCAACCTTCTCGTCAATGTCGAGTCCAACAACGCGGAAAAAGCGACTGTTACCCAGGACGGCAACAGCTGGGTGATCGACGTCAAAGCTCCTGTGGACGCTCAGAACAACGGCTTCGGTGCCAGCATTGCCCCGAAACTCGAAGGCGTGAACGTCGATAAGGACAACGGCGGTACTGGCTTCATCCACATGGACATCGTGGCTGAGGTGCCCTTCCGTCTGACCATGAACGACAGCAACAACGGCGCCTGGATCTCCTTCGGCGGCGAGTTCTTCAACGCGATGACTCCCGAAGGCTTTGCGTTCTCGAACCCCGACGCTCCGAAGATCGACGAGCTCCTCGTGGACGGCAAAGAGTTCTTCCCCGCCGGCACCTACAAGTGCTCCATCTACCTCGGCGGCGTGTACACCTGGAAGGCTAAGGAAGATCCGACGAAGTGGGATGCTTCCAAGGCGAACCTGACCGCTTTCTACCTCGAGGGTCAGAAGGCCGGTAAGATCACCGTGAATCAGTTCACCCTGACCGACGCTGCTGAGTACAGCAGCGAAGTCGGCGAGACTCCCTCGGGCGACAACAACGATCAGACCACCGGCGGCGATTCCAACACCAACACCGCTACCACCACTACCAAGGCTCAGACCACCACCACGGTGAAGAAGCCTGCTGCTACCACCGGCGATTCCGCGAAGACCGGCGACGTGTCCAACGCGATCCTGTTTGTGGTTGTGGCTGCGGCTGCGGCCGGCGTTGTGACCGTGTCTGCGGTTTCCAAGAAGAGCAAGGCTCGCTGATTGAAACCAACGATCGGTTCGATTGCTGAATAAGTAACAAACAGACCGTAGAGAGTAATCTCTGCGGTCTGTTTTGTTTGTCCGCCTTTAGGTGTGAAATAAACCCCCGGTTCTACCGGGGGAGCAATAACGAAGCGGAGCGATAAACGTATAAAGTAGTGAGCATAACCCTTGCCCTAGATCCCGCCTGCGGCGGAGTTGCACACGCAGG
>JAZQHP010000054.1:0-9369 GCA_045540655.1 Acutalibacteraceae bacterium | reverse complement strand
TGGTGGTGGTTTTGCCGTCAGAGCCGGTCACCGCATAAATCGGGGCGGGACACACTTCAAAAAACAGCTCCATTTCCGATGTAACCGTCACGCCGTGCTCCCGCGCTTTCACAAATCCGGGCAAGCTCGGCTTCATGCCGGGAGAGCGCAGGATCATGTCCATCTGCCAGACATCGTCCAGATAGGTCTCACCGAGGCAAAACATGGCCCCTTCCGCCTCCAGTTCCCCGACCACCGCGCCGAGTTTATCACGGGTGCGCATGTCGCACGCCGTCACAACAGCACCGTGCTTGAGAAACTGACGGATGACGGGAATATTGCTCACGCCAACGCCGCAAACCGCCACACGCTTGCCGCGAAGTTCCTTAAAAAAAGTCGAAGCGTCCATAAAACAAGACCCTTCCTTTCCGTGTATTTTCTTCCACTGTATTATACGCTGTTCCCCTTCAAAAGGCAATCCCCTTTTCAAAAAAAGCCAAATTCGCCCGTCTTCGACGGAAATCGTAAACTTTTTTTGAATCCTGCCCCGTTTTTGTTGCGCAAAATCCGCAAACAGGCTACAATGATCGTATATATCAATGTCCGACGGCTTTGCCGTATCCGTTTTTTCGGGAGTGAATCTGGTTATGTTCTTTTACGAAGGGTTGTCCTGCCCGCACTGTCATCGCGCGTTTCGGGAATCCGACGATATCGTGGCGTGCCCCGTCTGCGGCGCTCCGCATCATCGCGGATGCTGGGGCGATGCGGGCGGTTGCGCCTGCCGCGATGATCACGGCACCGACCGTCAGTGGTCGCGCGAGCGCGCCTTGAACGAAGCAAAAGAAGAAAAAGCGAAAGCGGAAGACGCGGCAAGTGCGGCATCGTCCCCCGCCGCCGATGCTAACAACTGTCCGCGTTGCGGCGCGATCAACTCCCCCTATGCCGAAATGTGCTACCGTTGCGGGCAGACGTTGCAGGCAAAGGACTGGTCGTCGTCTCACAACCGCACCGACAGCGCCGACCGGGTGCCGCCTGCCTCCTTCAACGAATATACCCCGTTCCACACGCCCGTGTCGCCCTTCGGCGGTGTGGATCCGAAGGCGACACTTGACGGCGAAGCGGCAGAGGATTACGCGGCAGTGACACGCACCAATACCGCCTATTATCTCCCCCGTTTTCAGCATCTCGCCCGCAATGACAGCCGCATCGCCTGGAACTGGTCGGCGTTTTTGCTGGCTCCTTACTGGCTGATGTTCCGCAAACTGCATCTGGCAGGCGCTCTTGCGTTGTTGCTGGATATTCTTTGTACCACCGCCGCCAATGTGGTGATGATGACGCGTCTGCCCGAAGTGTACGTGGAAAATGCGGCGGGACAGGCTGTGCTCAACTACGCCAAATGGATGGAACTGATGTACACCGACACCCGCATCCTGCTCCCCACGCTGCTGATCGGTATGCTCGGGGCGACAATGATTCTGTTCCATGTCATGATCGGGCTGTTCGGTACGCGGCTGTATATGAACGATTGCCGCCGCAAAATCCAAAAAGCCCGTACCGCCTATCCCGAAGGCTATCGCGCACAGCTGTCGGTGCTCGGAGGCACCTCCTTTGTGCTCGGTGCACTGGCGATCCTGTTGTCCCAAAGCCTGCCGTCGGTAATTCTGACCTTCCTGTTGCTGTGACGGCACTTGTAAAAGACGTTTGAAAATGAGGAGTTTGAACGCTATGTCCCATCCGTTAAAACGACTGCTCGCCCTGCTGGTATGTCTGGCGTTGAGCGCGGCACTGTTTCCGGTGCTTCCCGTCGGTGCCGAGCCGCGTTGCGGCGATCTCGACGGCGACGGCAGTTACAGTATGATCGACGCGATGATGCTGTACAAGCATGCATCGGGCGAACCCAACCTGACCGCGACACAGAAGAAGCTTGCCAATTATCAGTTCGACGAATACGTTGATATGTTTGATGCGCTGTATCTGTACAGCTTCGTCTCAGGCTCGCTCAAGCGCCATCCCGGTTCGGCGGCGGTGCGCGACGGTATCACCGACGAATCGGTGTATATGAAAAACATCAAGGTGGTCAACACCTGCACCAACGCCACCTTCACCGCTAAAACCAAAGAAGAACTGCAAATGGCAGTGGCAGAAGTGGTCCGCTACGAAATCGGCATGTCCACCTTCGGTAAATACAGCGATGAATCCTGGAAAGCCTTCGCCGTCGCGGCATATACGTTGCTGGCGCGGCACTGTTTCAACGGCGCGTCCTACAATATCTATATGACGCAGGATATCAACCTGGCGAACAGCAACGACCGCCGCATCTACGACGCCTGCGGCGAAGTGCTGGGCATCAAGCTCGCCTATAACTCCTCGAACCGCTCGGCGTACAACCAGCTGTTGCAGTCCTTCTATTCCGCGAGCAGTGCCGGCATCACCTGCACCACACTCAACGCCTGGAGCTACACGGATCTGGAATATCTCCGACCGGTCAGCAGTCCCTATGACAACGACGAATGGATCAACACCTGTTCGGCAGGCACCGATTCGCTGACCCACACCTTCTCCATCACGCTGGACGAGCTGTTCACCTGCCTTTGCAAATGGAAGGACACCGATCAGATCTACATGGAAGAAGCGGTGGGACAATACGCCCTGTATCCCCGCCAGACAGACGGTCCCTACTGGGCGTGGTCCAATCTGTATTACTACAATTCCGCAGGCACCAAAAAGTACATTTCGGGCGTGGATATCTATGTCGCCGTCAATAATTACGGACGTCCCCACTGCTATTCCCACGCCATGACCGTGATCGGTCAAAGCGGCAATTCCCTGACCATTGAAACTAAAGGCAACGGTCACGGCGTCGGCATCAGCCAGTACGGTGCGGCGGGATTTGCCAACGAAGCAGGCTGGACCTACGATCAGATTCTGGCGCATTACTATTCCATCACCGATACGTCGGCATGGGGTCTTGTCGGACCAAAATGGTAATTTTACAGATCAAATCGGACCAAAATGGTAATTTATAGTCAAAATTATTAACAAAACCACTTGACAATCAAGCTTTATGGCGGTATACTTTTGAAAGTATTCCTGATGGCTGACCTCGCAATGTTTTGTAAGTCATTCATTAATCGGAGAATGATTTACAAAATATTGCGAGGTTTTTCTTTTCAGGACTATGAATACTTTCTGGGAGGTACCAAACATGACCGGTACTGTAAAATGGTTCAACGAAACAAAGGGCTTTGGCTTCATCTCCAACGATGACGGAAGCGGCGACGTGTTCGTGCACTTCTCTGCCATCGTGGGCGAAGGCTTTAAGACGCTGGCGGAAGGCCAAAAGGTGTCTTTTGAAGTGGAAGCGGATCCCAAAAATCCGAGCAAAAACCGCGCTGTCAATGTGGTTGCCCTGTAATTATTGAATCTAAAAAAGTGTTCGAAGAAATGCCTCCATCCCTTGCGGGACGGAGGCATTTTTATGTGTGTGATTCGGTTTTATTCTTTGACAAGCGCTTCCACGGCGTCCGCGGTCGCTTCCAGTTCCTCGCACAGCACGCGTTCGATCTCGCCGCTGTCGCAAAGTGCCGCCACCTTGCTGTCCATCGGAAGCTTCGACAACAGCGGAATGCCCATCGCCTCGGCGGCGGCATCCAGCGCCCCTTCTTCGCCGAACAGCGACAGCTTTTTGCCGCAATCGGGGCAGGTGATATAGCTCATATTCTCCACCAGGCCGAGTACGGGAATGTTGAGCATCTGGGTCATTTTGTGTGCTTTGCTGACCACCATCTGCACGAGCGACTGCGGTGTCGAAACGATCACCGCACCGTCAACAGGCAGGCTCTGGTACACCGTCAGCGGCACATCGCCCGTTCCGGGAGGCATGTCGATAAAGAGCACATCCAGCATGCCCCATGCGACATCCGTCCAGAACTGCGTCACCGCACCGCCCAGCACCGGACCGCGCCACACCACGGGTTGCGTCTCGTCCTGAAGCAACAGGTTGATGGACATCACCTTGATGCCCATATGCGTTTCCTCGGGCAGAATGCCCATTTCCGAGCCCTTTGCCTTGCGGGTGATGCCGAAGGCTTTGGGGATGGACGGACCGGTAATATCCGCGTCCAACACACCGACTTTATAACCGCGGCGCGCCATCAGCACCGCCAGCATCGCCGTGACGGACGATTTGCCGACACCGCCTTTACCGCTGCCGACCGCGATCACGCGTTTGATCTGGCTGAATTGATTGAGAGCCGCATATTGGCTCTGTTGATCGCATTTTTGCGAGCAATTGCTGCAATCGTGAGTACATTCGGACATTGTTTTAACCTCCCTGATTTAACAAACCTGTGTGCCGCGGATGTGATCGCTGTGCGACCATCGTCCGAAGCGGTACAGCAAGATAGACAATACCGTGCAGGACAACCAGCCGAGCGGAAACGCCCACCAGATTCCCTGCGCCCCGATCCAAAAGGGCAACACATACGACGCGATCACGCGCAGTCCCAGGTCAAAAAACGTGCAGAACATGAATTCTTTCATGGCACCCGTGCCGCGGAACACGCCGTCGTTGACGATCTTAATGGTAATTATAGCATAAAACGGACACACTGTCCACAGGAAATGTTGTCCGACTTCAATCGTTTGGGCATCGGCAACGAACATTTCCATAAGCGGGCGCGAAAACAACGCGATCAGCGCGGTAACGATCAGCGAAAAAACCACCGTAATGCGAAGTGCCGCCGCCCGTCCCTGCCGCACGCGATCCCATTGTTGCGCGCCGGTGTTCTGTGCCGTAAACGAGGAGACGGCATTGCCGATGGTGTTGATACAGCTGATCGTAAAAATATTGATCTTAAACGCACCCGCATACCCCGATTGCACATACACGGGAAATTGGTTGATCGATCCCTGCACGAACAACTGTCCGACCGACACAAAGGATTGCTGGCAGACGCTGGGGATCGCGATCTGCAGAATGCGGCGGAAGATCGCGCCGTCAAACAAGCGCCAGCCGTCGGATGCGCCGTCCAGCCGCGCCACCCGCACCAGCACGAGCACAAGCGCCGCCAGAGAGGACAACGCCTGCGCAATCAGCGTCGCAAACGCCGCACCTGCCACACCCCATCCCAGAGGCTCGCTGACAAACACCACGTCGAGCACCACATTGATCGCCGACGAGCCGAACAGCAAACACAGGGGTGTCAACGAATCGCCGAGTGCCGTGAAAATGCCGTTGGCGGCATTGTACACAAACAAAAACAGAACGCCTGCCGCATAAATCAGCAGATACGCGGCAGCTTCCCCGAAAATCGCCGTGTCGGTGTTCATCAGCCGCAACAGCGGGCGGCAACCAAGCACGCCGACCAGCGACAGCACTGCGCCGATCGTGCTCATCGCAATCAGCGAGGTGTACGCACTGGTGCGCACACGCGGCATACGCTTTTCGCCGAACAACTGCGAAGTTACCACCGATGCACCGATGGAAGCACCGCTCGCAAATGCCACAAACAACACCGTCACGGGATAGGATACCCCCACCGCCGCAAAACTGTCTTTACCGAGAAATCGCCCGATGATGACGCTGTCGGCGATGCTGTACACCTGTTGGCAAATCATCGACACCAGCATCGGCAACGAAAACCGCAACAAAATGCCGGTCGGCTTGCCGACGGTCATATCATACACTTTCATGTCTGAAACTTCCCTTTTTTACAAAATCCGCTCCGCATTCCACACGGCATCGACCGCCTGCGTTTCCGCCGCTGTCACGGCACCGTCGCGGTCATCGGAAGCGATAAAAGACAGGTGGCTGTACAGCGCCGCGCCGTCCCATCCCGCCGCCCGCACCGCCAGCAACTGGCGCGCAATCACATCGCCGCCGTTTGCCCATTCCGTCGCCCCGTCGCCCGCATACGCATCATCGGGTATGCCGGTTTTATAGAGGGCAAGCCCCGCCAGAAGCGACACCGACGGGTCGCGTTCCAGCGCCGTCCACACGGCGAGCTCCTCCTCGAATGGGGCGTATTGATGCGCAAACCCCACATACAACTGGGGGCAAAGATAATCCACATAGCCCGCTTCCCGCGCCCACAGCGCGGTATCGGCATACATCTGCTCGCGGTTGCGCGCCGAATCGTACGACGGACTGACACCGAACACACAGCCATCCCGTCGGTGGCATACCTCGTACACCGCACGGATCAGATGGTTGACGGCATCCCGCCGCCAATCGGCAAGCGACAAGTCGCCGCTCGGATCAAAATCCGCTTCAAAGGCAGCGGGCACGGTCGTTTCCACCGCGCCTTCGGGATAAAAATAATCATCAAACTGCACGCCGTCCACCGCATAGCGATCCACGATCTCCCGCACGCCGTCGACGATCAACGCCTGCGCCGTCGCGGAGGTCGGCACATAATACCACCGATCGCGATCGCAAAACACATCGTCGCATCGCGCAAACGAACGATCCGTGCCGATGCGGTACGGATTGATCCATGCATGCACCGCCAGCCCGCGGGCATGCCCTTCCTCCACGGCGCAGGTCAACGGATCCAGTCCCTGCGACAACAACGCCGCCGCCAGCGGATGCGGCGTGAACACCGCCGAGTCGTAATACGCGTCGCTGTGCGCACGCACATGAAGATACACCGTGTTAACGCCGCGGTCGGCACAGTCCTGCATCAGCGCCGCGATTGCCGCGCGCACCGTCGCCGCATCGCCGCTTTCAAGCAGAGTACGCATCTCCATATACGGCACCCAGACCGCCCGCACCTCATCCGTTTTCGCGGCGGCAGGCTCGCTTGGCACCGACGGCGAAGCCGTGCATCCCGTCAGGCACAATGCCAGGACAAAAAGCCATAGAATCCATCTGTGTTTTATCATAAAAACTCACCTTTCCTATTGTAATCCTTTTTAAGCAAATGTCAACTTGCTTTTGCGTGGGATGTTGCCGATTGTGTTGAAACGGGCGACTGATAGTCGCCCCTACAAGGTTGGTATACATGCATCCTTTGTCGGAAACGCGATTGACAAATGCGTGAAATTGTACTAATATGAAATTACTATGAAGATAAGGGGTGCCGATATGCCCTATATTCTTTTTTTCGGCTGGATGATCGTCATCAACCTGTTTGCGGCGGTGCTGACGGCGGCGGACAAGCGCGCCGCCCGACTTCATCGTCGCCGTGTGCCCGAAGCCACGCTCCTGTGGGTCGGCTTTTTCGGCGGCGCGGCAGGGATGTTGCTGACAATGACGCGTATCCGCCACAAAACCCGCAAACCGAAATTTATGGTCGGTCTGCCGATGATGATCGTGTTGCACATTTTAGCCGCAGTGTGCCTGTGGCTTTTGGTTGAAGGAGTGTTTGTGTTATGAAATTTGCGGTAACGGCATGGAGCTATCACCAGACGGGACTGGATTTGTTCTCGATGGCGACCCACGCCAAAAAGATCGGTTTTGATGCGTTTGAGGTGCTTGACCTTCCCTGCCCCGAAGAAGAAGCGCTCGACTACGCCAAGCGTTTCCGCGCGCACTGCGATGCGCTGGGACTGGAAATCGTGTCGGCGGCGGTGTTCGGCGATTTCCTTAACGGTTGCGGCGGCGATCTGCAAGCGGAAATCGAGCGCTTGTGCCGCAAGGTGGACGTATGCGAGGTGCTGGGCGCGAAGAAAATGCGCCACGACGTGACCTGGCGCATGCCCGACGATCAACCCGATGCAACGTTTGAGGACGTCCTGCCCCGCCTTGCCGAAGGCGCGCGCGCGGTGACGGAATATGCCGCGAAGAAAGGCATCCGCACGATGACCGAGAACCACGGTCAGATCGCACAGGGCTGGCGCCGCATGAAGGCGCTTGTCGAAGCGGTGGGTCACGAGAACTACGGCATCCTTGCCGACATGGCGAACTGCACCTGGATCGACGATGAGCCCGCGGAATTCATCCGCGAGGTGATGCCCTACACCTTCCACGTGCACTGCAAGGACGTGCTCATCTTCCCCGCCGACGCGGACATGGATGCCAACTTCTCCCCCTCCGTCAGTGGCAAGCCCCGTCGCGGCACGATCGTCGGTCACGGTCACGTGAACGTCAAGGCGTGCCTTGCCGAAGTGAAAAAAGCGGGCTACGACGACGTGCTGGTGGTCGAATTTGAGGGTCTTGAAGAGTCCTATCACGCGATCGAAGCATCGCTTCTCAACGCGAAACGCTTGTGGGACGCGGTCTGACAAATTTCTCCCGCGCATTTCTAGGTGAATTGCCTAGGAATGCGCGGGTTTTTCGTTAAAATTCACAAATTTATAGATTTTTTTATTTTAGGACTAGCCTTTTTGTTAAAAGTGGTGTATAATCACAAGTGTATAGGAAATCTTTTTCCTGGCATACTATTTTAAAGGAGGAAACTCTCTATGAAAAAAGCTCTTAGCATTGTCCTGAGCGTGGCTATGCTGCTGACCGTGGCTTGCTCGATGTTTGTCGTGCCCGCTTCGGCTGCGGACTCGGCCATCAGCTTCCTGGGCGCCGAATTTGAAGAGGGCGCGGAAAACTGCACCGTAAATGCGGACGGCTCCATCACCGCGACCGGCAAGTTCTCCATCGCTCCCAACATCACCTTCGATTACACTACCTATCAGTACATCGAATTCGTGATCGAATCCGACATTGACGTCATGGTCACCATGCTCGACCGTGACCCGCTGATGAACGACGGTGCTGCGGATCCTAACGGCGACGGCAACGGCTACGGCGAACACTGGATCACCTTCGAAAACGAATGGACCGCTCAAAACGGCGGCTACTTCACTCCCGACAACGGTCTGATCAGCTTCACCGGCTCGCAAGGCGGCCTGGCTTCCATCTACAACTGGCTGACCGATCCGTCCCACGGCGATTACTGCAACTGGACCAACACCGGCGAAGCGACGGCTCGTCTGATCGTCTTCGAGCCGAGAGAGGCCGGCACCTTCACCGTTAAGAAGATCGGCGTTTCCGACGGTACCGCTACCTATTATTTCAACGCGGAGCCCGAATTCGAAACCACCAACACCTTCGATCTTGCTGAGAAAGATGTCGACATGTGGGAGCAAATCCCCACCAGCGGTTCCCGCGTGGCCTTCAACGTTGAAGGCGACACCCTGACGCTCGGCAACACCGCCGGCTATTGGCCCTGCGCTTACGTTGACTTCGCGGGGCCCATCGCTGTCGACCCCGAGACCGCGCAGATCTATGCGGACTTCACCGTTGAAAAGGGCGCGAAGACCACCATGTACCTGTTCCTCGGCGACACCACCGCGACCGAATTTGACAGCGGCGCGTATGTGGTTCTGCACGATGTGTTCGGTGCGGAAGTTACCGGCGGTACCTATCAAGGTTACATCACCCTCGCTGACCTT
>JAZQHP010000053.1:0-10566 GCA_045540655.1 Acutalibacteraceae bacterium | reverse complement strand
GCGCTATGCGCACTCCGCTCAGTATGACGCACAGGGGACGAAGTCGAAGTTTTGTACACGCATCCTGCGTGTGCAAAACCGCCGCAGGCGGGATCTAGGGCAAGGGTTATGCTCACTACTTTATACGTTTATCGCTCCGCTCCTTTATTGCTCCCCCGGTAAAACCGGGGGTTTATTTCACGCCTAAAGGCGGACAAGAAAAAAGCCTGTACGCAGTTTCCTGCGTACAGGCTTTTTAAGCATTCCGTAAATCAGCTCTTCTTTTTCTTCGCCACAACGGACAGGGCCACAACGCCCGCCGCCACAACAGCCACCACGATGAAGATCACCGCGTTGGACACGTCGCCGGTCTGCGCCGAAGAAGGCGTGGTGGTCGCGTTGGTCGCGGTCGTCTTCGCCGCGGTAGTGGTCGCGGTATCCGCCTTCGCCGCGGTGGTGGTGGTCGCTTCCGTAGCGCCCTCCGCCTTCGGGCCGACAGAAATGTCGTTGACAACAACCGTGCCGCCGACCGCAAACACCTTCAGGCCGGACAGATAGTACACGCCGTCGTCCATCAGCAATTCGCTGATGCCGGTGTCCTTCACGTGGACAGAGCCCTTATACTTGCCGACAGCCAGATCCTTCACCTGACCGGAAGCCAGCGAGTTGTTCGAGGGATCGATCAGATAGTTGAGGGTTTCCGCCGCACCGGACGCGGGCTGATCCTTCAGCGATTGACCGCAGAAGTAGACCACAATGTTCGCGCCGCCCGACTTGACTTCAAAGTCCCAGTTCAGGTATTGATCCGCGTTGTTGGTGTCCGCCTTGACCCAGGTATCCTTGTTGGGATTCTCCCAGCAAGCCTGCGGCCAGCCGCCCGCATCACTGACAAATTCGAAGCCCTTACCCGCCGCTTTCACGGTCAGGGTTTCATTGCCGGTCGCGCCGCCCTTCATGATCTCAAAATCCTCCGCCTTCGCAGGCAGCAGGGACGTGCTTTCCGCGGCAGAAGCCGAGAAGCTCATCGCGGAAAACGCCAGCGTCGTCAGTACCGCGACCGACAGCACCATGCTCAACAGTTTTTTCATAATTGGTTCCTCCTTCAGTTTGTATGAATAACAAATAAAACCAAACCATGTTGTGTGCCGCGTCCTTATCGTGCCGCGGTCTTTTTCATCGTCGTCGCCATGGCAACGGCAATCGCCGCCAGTACACCGACAAGGGCAAAGGCGCCCATCTCCGTCACATCCGCCGTCTTGGGCGCATCGTTCTTGGAGGTATCCTCCGCGCGCTTGACGGTCGTGGTGGGAGCCGCCACCGTCGTGGTGGCTTCGCCGCCCGCCACAGTGGTGGTCGTGTCCGCCGCCGTGGTCACGGTCGTGGGAACGGTGGTGGTGACCTTTTTCGCCGATTCGCCCACCGCCGACAGCTCGTTGACAACAACTGTGCCGCCGACCGCAAACACCTTCACGCCCGAAATGCGGAACTTGCCGTCGGTCATGAGGTCCTCGCGGCATCCGAGTTCGCTGACAGCAATCGAGCCCTTGTAGGTGCCCGCGCCCAGATCCTTCACCGTACCGTCGGGATTGAGCTTGGTGGCATCGATGATGCCGTTGAGCGACACGTAGGTGCCGGCGCCGCCTTCCGACGCGGGATCCTGTCCCTCAAAATACACCAGCACGTTGGCTTCCTTCGATACCGTGAAGTCCCAGTAGAGCTTCGCATCGGGATCGGCGGTGTCCACGGTGACCCATTTCGTTTCATCGGGCTCCGCGTAGTACGCCTGCGGCCAGCCTTTGTCGGTGGTGAACTTAAAGACGTCGTTGCCGGTTTCCGACACCGTGATCTCACCCTGCCCGCCGGGCAACGTCGTGAAATCGGAGGCGTTGGACGGAAGCAGGCTCACACGGTCCGCCGTGTCATCGGGGACAGCCGCGGTGGTCGTGGTGACAATCGCAAATTTGACGCCGCCGTCCACATAGGTAGCGGTCAACTGCGTATTGCCTTCGGCATCGCCGCCGACCACGGGTGCCGCGCACACCTGCACGGGCGCGTCCGTCGTGATATCGGTGAGCGCTTCAAAGGTGATGGTCGACATCACCTCATTCGCCGAAGCCGATGCCGCCGACAGCGTCATGCCCGTCAGCCACACTTCGCCGTACACGGCGGGGTCCATCACGGGAGCGGCGGGATTCAATTCGGCCTGGGCGTAATCCATTTCGGAAAGCAGTCCGCTCTTGGTGGCGGAGACCGCCTTGAGTTGCGCCTTATCGTAGCACAGCTTGAGTTCCACCGCGTACAGCTCGGGGATCGCATTCGTCGTCACGGTGATATCAAACTTGGTGCCGGCGGGAATGGTTTCGCCGCCTTGCTTCTGAACGGTGGAAACGGTAAACGCCACCGCCCCCGCAGCCATCGTTGCCACCGCGACGCTCACCATCGTAAGCACCATCAGCAACGACAAGCCGATGCATATCAGCTTTTTCATATCGTACCTCCCTGTAAACAGGCATATTGACACTTATACATTTATGAGTATAGCATACTCTCCCCCGGATTGCAAGTCTTTGCTCCGTTTTTCCATGCTTTCTTTCCGTATTTTCCGCCGCTTTTTTCGGCAGAACTCTTGCGATTCCCATCGGCGGGTGATATACTGAATCATATATACTTCATATGATTCGTACGAACGGTGCCTTGCCGTTCGTTTCAACCGATCTTTCACGCCGAAAGGAGCGTTTGTTATGAAGCCGCTGTCCCTGGTTGCTTTGGTCAGCGCCGCTTGTCTGTTGCTGACGGGCTGTGGCGCCGACACGGCGATGCGTTTTAATCCGTGGTCGATTCTCCCGCTGTTTCTGGCGGTGCTTTCGGGTATGCTGGCGTTTGTCGGCATCCGCAACTATGTCCGCTATCTGGCGCGCAAGAAAAAGCAACGCGCCAGGCGGCGCGATATCCGTCCGATCCATCCGATGATCCTTGTAATGAGTGCGGTTGCCGTGGTGTGCATCGTGCTGTTTGCTGTGTTCTGCCGTGTGCCTACGGATACGCCTGTGGCGCCCGCCGACGACACCGCCGTCACGACCACCACCGCGCCCACGACGGACACGACCCTGTCCACCCCGACATCCGATCCCGCCGCCCCCGACACGCCGTCCCAAACGGTGAGCATAACGCCGTCCGCGGCGGCATCCGCCGACCCCTCCCAATGGGGAATTACGTGGGAAGTATATGAAAACAACACGGCGCTGACCGGTTACTCCCGCCGCCAACCCGTCTCCTTCGGCGACCCACAGGATTATTTCGCCCTGCCCGGGCTCGGCGCATTCCGCGCGGATAACTACCGCACGGGTTCCTCCTACGGCACCGCGGAGGTCACCGAGGAATCGCTCACGCAAATCTGGTCCACCGGCACGGGAACGCTTACCAACGCCGACGGCACCACCTGGTCCGGCAGTGGCTGGACAGGTCAGCCGCTGATCGCACAGTGGCCGGCATCCACCCGCCGCATGATGAATATCTACGAGCACAAAAAAGACAAAGACAACCTGACGGAAGTGATTTATGCCACACTGGACGGTTCCGTCTATTTCCTGGATCTGGACGACGGCGGGTACACCCGCGATCCGCTGCGCATCGGCATGCCGTTCAAAGGCTCGGGCAGTCTCGATCCGCGCGGGTATCCGCTGATGTATGTCGGCTCGGGTGACGAAAATGGCGCGGGCGATCATCCGCGTATGTACATTATCAGCCTGATCGACGGCACGGTGCTGTACGAAGGTGGCTTTGACGAGCCGCTCGCGCTCCGCACCGATCATGATCACTGGAGCGCCTTCGACTCCTCGCCGCTCGTGTGCGCCGCGAACGACACCCTCATCTGGGTGGGCGAAAATGGTCTGCTGTACACCATCCGACTGAACACCTTCTTCGATGCGATCGGCGGCACCGTTTCCATCAGCCCCTCGTCCCCCGTGATCGCCCGTTACAACACCGCCCGTTCAAGCAACGATACCTATTGGTACGGCTACGAAGCGAGCCCTGTAGTGGTGGATCATTATCTGTATGTGTCCGAAAACGGCGGCATGTTTTACTGCATCGATCTGAACACGATGCAACTGATCTGGGCGCAGGACACCAAGGACGATTCCAACGCCACCCCCGTGTTCGAGCCGATCTCCGACACCAAAGGCTATCTCTACACCGCGCCGTCGCTCCACTGGACCGCCGACGACGACGGATCGGGCACCATCTCATTGTACAAGCTCAATGCCGTGACGGGCGAGATCCTGTGGGAAGTGCCCTACGACGTACACACCGTGTCGGGCGTGTCGGGCGGCGTACAGGCGTCTCCCCTGCTCGGCAAAAAGGGTACCAAACTGGAAAACACCGTCATCTATGCCATCGCCCGCACACCGGGCGTGGACAGCGGCCTGCTGGTGGCGCTCGATACCGCCACCGGCGAAGAACGTTGGCGGTTATCCATGGATCAATACGCCTGGAGCTCACCTGTGGCGGTATACGAAGCGGACGGCAATGCTTACGTGCTGATCGGCGACACCGCAGGCAACCTGTTTCTGGTCGACGGCGCCACGGGCGACGTTGCCGACCGTCTGTCGGTGGGCACGATGGTGGAAGCGACCCCCGCCGTATTCAACAACCGCATCGTCATCGGCACCAAGTGTCAGAAAATCAGCGGCATCGACATCCGCTGACCGAACGGAATCCATCAAAAAAGCGATGAGCTCCCGCGAGAGCTCATCGCTTTTCTTATGAGTGCTTATTCGGTTGGCGGCAGAGGGCAACGGATCTCCATGAGCTGTTCGATCGCATCGTGAAGCGCTTTCGCCGACGGACAATCCACGGCGGAATAGTAAACCTCTTTGCCGTCGCGGCGCCCTTGAATCAGTCCCGCCGCTTTGAGCCGCCGCAGATGATGCGATACCGCAGGACTACTCATGTCCATGATCGCCGAGAGATTGATGACGCATTCTTCGCAATGGCACAGCATCCAGAAGATGCGCAACCGACTCGCATCACCCAGTTCGCCGAACAATGCGGCAAGCGGCTCAAATGCGTCGCCGCTCTGAAACGCCGATTCGAGCGCTTCGTGCGGCTGTCCGTGATCGTGCGGCAGATGCCCGTGCGTCATGACGTATCCCTCCCTGCTGTGAACTCTGTTTTCAGTATAGCATATCTTTTTTGAACGCACAAGACAAAATTCGTGCGGTTTTCGCTTGACAGACAGGGCATCATCGGGTATAATACAATTAAACAAACGTTTAATTGTTAAAAAGGAGTGTATCGCTTTGAGAAAGGTATATAAGATCGATGTGGACTGCGCCGTGTGTGCCTCCAACATGGAACAGGCCGCCAACAACGTGGACGGCGTGCGCAAGGCGACCGTCAATTTCATGCTGTTGAAAATGATCGTGGATTTCGAGGAGGGTTCCGATCCCGCGCAGGTGATGCCCGCCGTCCTCAAAGCCTGCCGCAAGGTCGCCTTCGGATGCGACATCGTGATTCGCTGACACGGAGGGGATACCCATGACTATCAAACAACGGCGGATGCTCATCCGCATACTGACGGCCGCCGTGCTGACGATTGTCTGCACCTTTCTGCCCGTCACGGGGTTGTGGCGGCTGGCGCTCTATCTGATCCCCTATCTCATCATCGGCTACGACATTCTGATGAAAGCGGGGATGGGGCTGTTTCACCGTCGCTTATTCGACGAAAACTTCCTCATGGCGGTTGCCACCGTCGGCGCCTTGGTGCTCGCGGCGACGCGCACGGATGAATACACCGAAGCGGTGGCGGTCATGCTGTTTTATCAGCTGGGCGAGTGGTTTCAAAGCTACGCCGTCGGCAAAAGCCGCCGTCACATCGGCGAACTGATGAACATCCGCCCCGACACGGCAAACGTGGAAACAGACGGCGACTGGGAGGCCGTGGATCCCGACGAAGTCGGGATCGGTACCCGCATCGCGGTCTTTCCCGGGGAACGCGTGCCCATCGTCGGCATCGTCGAAAGCGGGGAGTCCTCGCTTGACACCGCCGCCCTGACGGGCGAAAGTCTGCCGCGCGACGTCACTGTCGGCGACGAGGTGCTCAGCGGCAGTGTCAACCTGTCGGGCATGCTGATCCTGCGTACTACCAAAGAATTCGGTGAATCCACCGTATCCCGCATTCTGGATATGGTGGAAAATGCCTCCTCCCGCAAAGCTCGCAGTGAACGCTTCATCTCGCGGTTCGCACGGGTCTACACCCCCATCGTCTGCCTGTCTGCGCTCGCGCTCGCGACGTTGCCGCCGCTGGCGCTGTGGATCGGCGGGCGGGAGCCGCTCTTTTCGGAATGGGTTTACCGCGCACTGACCTTCCTGGTCATCAGCTGTCCGTGTGCGTTGGTGGTGAGTGTGCCGCTGACCTATTTTGCCGCCATCGGCGGTGCGGGCAAGCTGGGGATCCTCGTCAAAGGCTCCAACTATCTGGAAACCCTTGCCGCGGCGCGCACCGTGATGTGGGATAAAACCGGCACACTGACCCGCGGTCACTTTGAAGCGGAAGCAGTTTGTGCCGTCGACGGCGACGAGGATACGCTTTTGCGCCTTGCCGCCCATGCCGAACAGATCTCCTCCCACCCTGTCGCACGCAGTGTGGTGCAGGCGTACAGCAAACCGCTCGAAGAAACGGTGAGCGATGCCACGGAACTCAGCGGACGCGGTGTGATCGCCACGGTCGGCGGCGTACAAGTCGCCGTCGGCAATGGGCGGTTGTTGACCGAGCAAGGCATCGCCCTGCCCGCCGCCTTACCGGACGGCACGGCGGTGCTGGTGGCGGCAGACGGACAGTACCGCGGCTATATCACCATCCGCGACACCGTCAAGCCCACCGCCGCCCACGCCATCCGTGCGCTTACCCGCATCGGTGTGAGCGATACCGTTTTGCTGACGGGGGACAGCGAAGCTGTCGCCAAAGCGGTGGCAACCGAACTGGGCATTCCCCGCGTGCATGCGGGACTGTTGCCCGCGGACAAGGTGGAACGCGTGGAACGCGCCCTGCGCGATGACGGCGCGGTGGTATTTGTAGGCGACGGCATCAACGATGCGCCTGTGCTGTCCCGCGCGGATGTGGGCATTGCCATGGGCGGCATCGGCTCCGACGCCGCCATCGAAGCGGCGGATCTGGTGCTGATGGACGACGATCCGCAAAGCGTTGTGCGCGCGATCCGGCTGTCCAAAAAAGCGCGACGCATCGTCACCCAGAACATTGTGTTCGCGCTCGGCATCAAAGGCATCTGCCTTCTGCTCGGCGCATGCGGCATTGCCAATCTGTGGCTGGCGGTGTTTGCAGACGTCGGCGTGATGGTGCTGGCGATTCTTAACGCCGTGCGCGCCCTGTCGGTCAAACGCATATAAACAGCACGATCAAAGGGACGAAACCCTATGCGGTTTCGTCCTTTTTTTGAAAATTACATTTTTTGAAAAAAAGAGTGGCAAACCCGCCCCCTCTCTGCTATAATAGAGCGGAGGTGACATAAAGCATGGTTTACAACAACATTCTCGAAGCCATCGGCGACACGCCGATCATTCGATTGTCTCATATGGTTGACAAGGACAGCGCCGACATTCTCGTCAAATTTGAAGGTCTCAACGTCGGCGGTTCCATCAAAACCCGCACCGCCTTCAACATGATCTGCGACGCGGAAGCACGCGGTCTGATCCACGAGGACACGATCATCGTCGAGCCGACCTCGGGCAACCAGGGCATCGGACTGGCGCTGGTCGGCGCGGTACGCGGCTACCGCACCATCATCATCATGCCCGATTCGGTCAGTGAGGAACGCCGCAAGCTCGTCAATCACTACGGCGCGGAGGTGCGCCTGGTGCATGATGCGGGCAACATCGGCGCCTGCATCGAAGAATGCCTGCAGATCGCCCTGCAGATGCAAAAGGACGACCCGCGCGTCTTTGTGCCGCAACAGTTTGAAAACCCCGCCAACGTCGCCATTCAGCGCAACCAGACCGGCAAGGAGATTCTGCGCCAGGTCAACGCCCCGATTCACGGCTTCTGCTCGGGCATCGGCACGGGCGGCACCATCACGGGCATCGGCGAAACGCTGAAGGAAGCCAACCCCGACATCGAAATCTGGGCGGTGGAGCCCGAGGACGCCGCGATCCTGTCGGGCGGCTCCATCGGCACTCACCTGCAGATGGGGATCGGCGACGGCGTGATTCCGAAAATTCTGAATCTCTCCATCTTCAACGACATCTGCATCATCAAGGATGAAGAAGCGATCCGGACCTCCAAAGACCTCGCTTCCAAGGAAGGCATTCTGTGCGGCATCTCCAGCGGCACCAACGTCGCCGCCGCCATCAAGCTCGCCAAAAAGCTCGGTCCCGGTAAAACGGTCGTCACCGTCCTGCCCGACACTGCCGAACGCTACTTCTCCACTCCGCTGTTCGGATAACTGCAAAAAAGCAAAGCGCCCGCCGCGTTCCGCAAGGGGAACACGGCGGGCATTCTGTTTATGCTTTATACTTGTTTCAAAGGGACATTCTCAAAACCGCACGGACATCGCTCGTATTGACAGTCCCGTTGCCGTCCATATCGGCCGCCGCCTGCTGAGCACGCGTCAGCGCTTTTGCCCCGACTACGCCGAGCAACATTTGCCGCGCATCGCTCGTCGCCAAGGCGCCGTCTCCCGAGACATCGCCGCGGTCGCGCACATCAAAGCCTGTCAGGTGGAATGCTTCGTCCAACGTATAATACATACTCTCGTCCGTCGAGGTATACGCCTGCACATGCCACGCACCATCACCGAACACCGGCGACACATCGTCAAAGAGTACCGTACACGACAGATATTTCAGCGGTACATACAGCTTTTGATCTTCGGCGCAGTAAAAGCGGCTTTGTGTCACATCCGCCGTTTTACCGTAGGAGAGCTTGAGCAACCGATTCATATCCTCTGCAGAACACGTATATTCCGTGGGCATGATGCCGCCGATAACCGCCTGATAATCGATTTGCAGTTCCACTGCCAGCAAAATCAGATCATCCAATGTCCCGGCGGTGATGTTGCCGTCAAAAGAATCGATATTCCCCCGGTTGGCATACACGGTGTGCATCATCGCGGATGCGTTATCCACCACCAGCACCCAGTCCTGATCGTTCACCGCATTGCTCTGTGCATACACATCCGTGTCCCGATAGCTTTCGCCGAGGCTCATCGTCATGGTGCCGTCCGCCTTCAACGTAAACGACGCATAGAGTTCGCCATGATCGGTATACAGCGGACCGCCGACGATCGTATCTGACCCGAAGCTGTGCCGGGCGGGAGTAAAGCGTCGCACATCAAACCATTCACCGTCCACCGCAAACGACAAGGTGCGATCGTCCTTCACCGACAGTTCCAAGGTTTCGGGCGGTTCCCGTAAGGTCACCGCACACACGAGCGGGAAATCAAGAAAGGAGAACGAAATCGTGTCCTTCGTAAGGTATGCTTCCGACAGCTGTTCCAAAGAATACGTTTTCCCGAGGCGCTCCACCGTTGCCGATCCGCTTATCTCCCCATTTTCAACGGCAACATCTTCATACGTACCGTCCGTGTACCACACGCGAAGCGCGCCGCCGCGCAGGTCGCGATGCTCGCCGTAAAGATAGTCGGTTTTGTCGGGATACGTTGACCACTCCACGCGATCAATGCGATCCACTACCGTCACGGTGATATCCGTCCGCACGCCCATAAAGACCAGCGTTGCGGGGTTGTCACCGATTTTAAGCTCGTTGCCGTAAGACTGTGTCACACGATACGACGGAGGATATCCCGATGCACGGTAAACGTCTTCGCGGTCGCCTGTCAGCACCGTGCCGTCCTTGTACGTCACCGTCATCATGACCCGCGGCGCATCGTAACGGAACCAGGCATCACGCACATACTCTCCCGTTTGCGGGTCGGTATATCCGTCGTAATAACCGTCGACATGATACTCTTTCACATCGGTCGTCACCGCTTCCACGGACGCGACAGGCGTTTCTTGTACCGTGACGGTAAATTCCCCGCGTACATCCCCGTACACGATCGCGGCGGTATGCTCCCCCACGCCCCAGGGCGTCTGCGCACTTTGGCCGTCGGTGTAATCCACCGCCCACAACCCGGTCTGACCGGCGATTTGCGTTGCCGTGCCTGTTACACGCGTGCCGTCGCTGAGAATGGCTGTACAAATCGGCTCATAGACGTACAAAAACCATTCATCGCCTCCGATGTTCATCCACTGCCCTTCTCCGCATTCGTACAGGGACACATCCTGTGTCTCAAATGCCACGACGGTCACCGTTGACGCCGATGCCTGGCTCACGGGAATGCCCGCGATCAGCAACGCCGTCATGACCAATACCGCTATCCGAGCACGCCATTTTTTCATACGCTACGCCTCCTTATCTTGTTGAAAGCCTATCTTTCATCTATTATACAATCCAAGCTCGCCATTTTCCTTACCATCTAAGGAGCTGTTTTCAATTTCAGTATACTATACAAGCCATCGGTTGTCAATCGGTGTTTTACATATTGTAATCCGAGCGTATTCTGATGTATT
>JAZQHP010000052.1:0-14031 GCA_045540655.1 Acutalibacteraceae bacterium | reverse complement strand
CACCATCAAGCATTTTTGTGCCAACAACCAGGAAACCAACCGATACGGTTGTGAATCGGTGGTGTCCGAACGTGCCCTTCGTGAGGTCTATCTCAAGCCGTTTGAAATCGCCGTTAAGGAAGGCGACAACGTGCTGGTGATGACCGCTTACAACCCCGTCAACGGCTACTGGACAGCGTCGCATTATGATCTGACCGCGACGATCCTTCGCGGCGAATGGGGCTTTGACAACTTCGTGATGACCGACTGGTGGGCAAAATGCAATCTGTCCTGCCACGGTGAAGGCACGGGTGCGTTGTTGCAGGCGATGGTCCGCGCGACGGGCGATGTCTACATGGTGTGCGAGGATGCGGCGATCAAATGCCGCAGTGTGCTTGACGGTCTGAAGAGCGGCTACATCACCAAGGGTGAATTGCAACGTTGTGCCAAAACGATCCTCTCGTGGATTCTGCGTACGCAGACCTTCGAGGAGTATGCGGCAAACGGCTGTGTCCCGAAATATCCCATTGCGCTGGACGAAAGTGCCATGCGTGTGGCGGCCACTGTGGATGCGCCCATCTCGGACGAAGCGGTGTGCGTGACGTTGGCGGAGGGCAAGACCCTGCTGACCTTCACGCTGACCTGCACTGCCGACGTGCTCGCGCAGGTGCCTGTCACGGTGTGGGTGGACGATGATTCCTTCGTATTCTCCGTGTGCGGTACGAACGGCGAAACGGTGATGATCAAACGCGCGGTCAGCGTCGGCGCCGGCGACCAGCACTGCGTGACGGTATCGCATGCCGACACGGTACACATCCACAGCATCGAGATCAGACAATAAAGAAAACGTAAAACCGCCTCGGCGTTCTTGCCGAGGCGGGTTTTTTATGGTTTACAGGTGCCGCAAGGGGTGTATCCATCGGCGATCAACGCGTCACGCGTGCCGCCGTAATCTTCGCGGTTGTCCTCGTTCATGGAGGTCGCGTAACGGCAGGTCAGCAGATGGAATTTTTTCGTGGCGGTGTTCAGCACGAAGGTCACCGTCACGACAGGGTCATCGTCGACAGGCGGGGCATCGGCGGTGGTGTTTTCACCGGTGGCGTAATACAGACGCACCCCGGGCTGTACGTTGTAGCAAAACACATAGAAGCAGATGCCCTCGCCGTTATCCTCTACCGACCACGCTTCGATCGTTACTCCCTCGGCGAGCAGATTGTCGCCGATAAAAACGGGGGTGACGCGATACAGCACATGATGTTCGGTTTCGCGGATATAGTCCGCGACCATGTTTTCAAACGGAAGCATACCTTCGGTGTTGAAATAACGGGTGCCTGTGATCAGATTCAAGGCGTTGGCCTGTTCTCCTGCCAATTGAAAGCCGATCAGGTGTGAGCGGTTATATAACCACCCGCCGCTGATAAAGTCATACGATTGATTGTGCCAGCCGGTAGGGGTGACCGAGCTGATGGATTCCCGTTCCTCGTCGGGCATCAGCGCGGTCGACAGGTTGGCATAGGCGACCCCGCATCGTCCGAGCGCGTCGAGCGGCGCGTATGTTTCAAATGAGGTAACGGAGGTCTTTTCGGTTTCGCTGAACAACGGCATATTGCCGTTCAGCGCCCGATACGGTTCACCGACGTATTGCGACGCCGACAGGAACGCGGGATCGTAGGGGCGAAGCGGCAGGTCTTCGACGATGACGTACAGCGCTTGCCGTATATCGGAGGAATTCAATACGCCGTCCGTCACCATATCCGCTTGGGCGGCATCGTCGAGGACGGACGTGCCGATCACGTGACACAACATAGCGCGGGCGTCGGTGGAGGTCAACCGACCGTCATAATCGATATCGCCGTAATAGTAAGAGACAGCGGAGGCGGTGCAGGGGAGGGTGGCAAGGATAAGCACCATCGTCAGCACAATCGCTGTCAACCGATGCTTCCACGTCCGTTTCATACGTCACAGCCTCCTTTGTCGTGCGGTTCAGTCGGATATACCGTCATTGGATGATGCTCCCGTTCAATTCATCAGAGCGTCCAGCATGATCAGACGGGCGTCGAGGGTAGAGACGTCGGCGTCCTTGTTGACGTCGGCGGCCGCCAGCTGATCGGCGGCGAGTGTTGTGCCTTCGAGCGCACACAGAATCGCCAGGCGCGCATCGGTGGTGGACAAATCGCCGCTGCGGTTGATATCCCCCGTTACCACGATCGTGGCGGTATCCACCACACTGCCGCTGACCGTCATACGAAGCGTCATGCCGGTGGCGAGTGTGCCGCTGACAACCGTGCCGTTTTGGTCGGTGATCGACAGGTATGCGCTGTGATCCATTGCTTCGAGCAGTTCGGCGGCAGTGGTGCCTGCCTGAACGTCGGTCAGCAGTCCGTCTTGGATCGGATAGGAGCCTGTGATGGCGGTGGGAAGGTCACCGCCGTCTGCGGTGAAGCGGGAAGCATACAGCCGTACGTGCGTGTCCGTGTTGCCGACGACAAACATGTCGCAGGAGACCAGCGACACCATGCCTTCGCTGTCGGCGTGCCCTTGCTGTCGGATGTATGCGCCGAAATCCAGCACCGTCTCTTGGCGGGATTGCGGCGCGAAATCTGCATCGCCGAGCCCGGCAAGCGTCGAAGCCCTGATCGCGACCAGTTCGCCGTCGGGACGGCGATAGGAGATGGTGGCGTTAAATGCGGCATCGCTCGAAAAATCCAGCACCCAATACGGCGTTTCGTCGATGTCGACGACCTGATGCAGAGCGGTGTTGATTTGCGGCCAGTAAAGACCGTCGCCGCCTTTGTACATGGTAACCGAGCCGTCCAGCGGCAGGTTGTCATAATACGGCCAGATATAGGACGTACCGTCTGCGGCGGTGGGCGTTTGGGAGATGTATTGTCTGGGCATCAGGTCAAGGGCGGTGTGATCGCCGTCCAAGATGCGGTTAAGCTCTGTCATGCGCGCGTACAGGCGATAGCCGTCGGTGGTGCCGACGGCAAGTTCCGCTTCGGCGCGGGTGATCGCGCCGCTGAGCAGTGCCGAGGGCTCGCTGACCGCTTTGGCGGTATTGACGGCGGCTTGCAGTTGCGCTTTGGTGGCGGTCGCGGCGGTATAATCCGACGGGAGTACCGTGTTTTTGAGGAACGCCAGCAGGGTTTCGCCCGCGGCGGTCTGCTGAGCAACGTTCGGATGCGACACCGCGCCGCCCTGTCCGGTCGGAAGCGTCAGGAAGTAATAGCCCGCATCCGTGCCGCCGAGCTCCTGAACAGCGGCTTTGACCTCGGTGGTATAATACGAGCCCATCATACCTGTGCACCAGACGACGGCGGCACCGGGGTTGTACTGCCGCGCTATCTGCATCAGGTTTTTCGCGCCTGCTTTAAATTCCGCGTTGGTCAGACCGGTCATGTCACGGGTGCCGTAATCATTGGTACCGAGATTGATGATGACAACGTCCGCGAGCGGATCAAAGGTGTACAGATACGTGCCGCTTCTGAACGAGCAGGCGAGAGGGTACATCGTTTGCAGATTGACGTCGCGTCCGTTCCAACCCGCCACGCAACCGTAGCCGCTGCTCTGGGTGACGCGCACGTTTGCTCCGAGGGCTTTGCCCGCGTAAAAGGCATAGCTTTGGGTGCCGTCCTGGTAATAGGGATGGTTGCAGGCGGGATCGGCAACGCCCAGCGACGTATTCCACAGGCATCCGTAGCCACCCGAAATCGAATCGCCGATCACGTCGATGGTCAGCGGTGCTTCGGGCGGAGTCGCCATCAGCGAGCCTGTAAAGGTCAGGGAATCCGCGCGGAACAACGACACCTGCGCTTCCGTCTGACGGTACACTTCAATATGGTGATAGCCTTCCGCCAGCCCGCTTGCCAGCACGATCGCTTTGTCGTAAGCGGTATGCAACGCGTCGCAGGCAATGCGCACCCGCGAGCGCTGACCGTCCGTGATAACGGTCAGATACTGTGCGATCTCGCCGTCCGTACTGCACAGCACCGAGGCGTTGACCGTGACATCGCCCTTGCCGTAAAAATAGAATTCAAAGCCGGAGGCGACGTTGTCCATATAGAGGGAGGAGGCGTATTCCGCAGTACGTCCGAGCGTGCGGATATAGCCGTGTAATTGCCCGAAGGTGAGCGTTTTGGTAGGAAGGGAGGAGGCAGATACCGTCATGGGGATCAGAGTCAGCAACAGACCGATAATGCAAAGTACAGCGATCCATTGTTTCATAACAACCACTCCTTATGTGCGTTTTTTTCATCATAGCATATTACTGCCGAAAACACAAGCGCCGTTGCTTTGTGCAGGCGCCGCCTGCCTCACATAACAAGCGCCATCATTGAGATACAATGATGGCGCTTGTTATGAAGACGAACCCTAATTTTAATATAAATGCACCCCCTTTTGAGGTTAGGAGGTGCAAAGTCTTTTAGGGGGTGCATTTTCTTGTCAAGGGGGTGCAGTCTATTGATTGGACAATTATTTGACTTCAATCTTATGTCTGTCGGAAATCGAGGTGAAAAGATTTGATAAGAAAGTATCACGACTGGATACTGCATAACAAAGATAAAACTGACGATTATCAATCGAAACAAGAACTTTTTCTGCTTTTATTCCATCAACATAAATACATTTTTCAGTATCCTTTGGTAAATACAAAAAACTAATTGATTTATCGCCTTTTGATGTGTATATATTGGTGAAATAATAGTAGTTTTCGTTCCCATCCGGCTCGCTTAAAACGAAATCAGCAAAGCCACTATCGAAAGAAAGCGTTCCGTCATCATTATGTTTTAATACTCTCACGGCATAAGATGTGCTTTGCTTGCCATCAAAACTATGACAATAACTATAAAAAACTATGGTATTTTCTTCATACTCAAAAGTATGTACTACTTTATATGGCGGGCAATAGTCCAGGCTTGTATCGTTGCATTCTCTTTCGCTGATCTCCATAGCTTGTATGGCTTCTTCCGCTGATGAAAACTTTTGGCCGCTGCATACGATGTTGGAACTCTCTACAAGATTGGTTAAAAGTGCGTTTGCTCCTAATAGAAAACATGCCAAAAGAAAAACTACCGAGCAAACAATAACAATTGTAATATGCTGTTTTTTCATATTCACACCTCCAATAACCGATTATATTATAGCATAAAACCAGCCACAATTAAACATTTTAACGATTATAGTCTGAAATTTAACGATTGCCTCTGTAAATTAACGATTATAATTGTAATTCAACGATTATCAGTCTTTTAACGATTAAAAATAGACTTACACGGTCACTTTATAAATTTCTCTCCCGAAAAATCCTCAAAAAGTAGGTTTTGAGTATAGAATAACCGTCATTCCGTTGTATCAGAATGACGGTTATTCTTTGAAGATTGACCCTAATTTTAATACAAATGCACCCCCTTTTGAGGTTAGGGGGTGCATTTTCTTGTCAAGGGGGTGCCAATTGGGTTTAAGGGGGTGCAAAATTAATCCCAGTCAAAGCTAGGAAACCCTTGTAATGTAATTTTGTTGAGAATCTCAATCCACAATTCTTCTTCACTCGGATCTGAATAAAACGTAATTTGGGGATTGGTGTAAAAGATGAGCTTCCACCCTTCAGCTTTTGTTCGATCACAAATATATTTCGGCTTTGACCTTTTTATGCTTTTACTTTTACACCAACCTTTGTAGGCATCAACATAAAGGATATTTGCCGAATTTCCCTCATTATCTAAATAAAGAATTCCTGATTCATCCACTTCTTGAATATTGGTTAACGGAATTGTTATTGGTGGAAATATCGCATCATTCACTGTGCTTTTTCTTCTTAAAAACGAAAACATAAACAGCGTCTCCCTCTTCACATTATACCACAAAAAGAAAATAACCGCAACCTTGTATCAAGATTACGGTTATTCTTTGAAGACTAACCCTAATTTTGATACAAATGCACCCCTTTTTGAGCAAAGGGGGTGCATTTTTAAGTCAGGGGGTGCAAATTGGGTTTTAGGGGGTGCATTTGACATATTTCTTTCTGATTTCTATTGCTCCCGTTTCGCTTTTTTCAAAATATCCATCAAAACAATAACGAGCATTCCACGCACGAACCTTGAATGTAAGATTCGTTAAATCAAGATGGGGGTATCCAAAGTAATTTCTCAAGTCATCATAAGAGATGTTATCGAGCAAAGATACTTCAATTTCTCCACCAAATCTGTTCTTTTCGTTTTCAAAAAATTCAATAGCTGCTTTCTCAGCGTTAGCAAAAGAAAGTGCATATTGTATCAATTCTTCTTTAGATGAAGTATCACGATGTTGCGTTGCAAAGCGCAAAAGATAGATATAGTAGTCATCCGGGAAATAATAAATTATGATCGGATCTAAAAACTGAATGTTTCTTATGTAAATAGTTTCAACATTATTTTCGATTTGAATGTCTACATCCAAACCTGAAAACAATTCTTTAATAAAAGAGAAATGCATACCCTCACCACCTTTTTTTCATTATACCACAAAAAGAAAATAACCGCAACTTGTATCAAAGTTGCGGTTATTCTTTGGTGGAGGCGACGGGAATCGAACCCGTGTCCGAAAATCCATCAACACAGCTTTCTCCGGGTGCAGTCGGTCTTTTAGGATTCCCCTCATCCATCGCCGAACGACAGGCTATGGATTACGGTAGTCGCGAAGTCATGACGAACACGGCGACAGGCGTTCGTTCACGTTCACCGCTAATCGACGCCCCGCACCGAGCCGCGGTAGTCTCGGGAAGGACGCGCAGCCTAATTAGGCCGCGAGAGCAACAGTATTGTTGTCGTTTAATTTAAAAGTTTCAGGTTTTATAGCGGTCCTGACCCGCTACCCGCTTACCATGTGTCAAAATCCCCGTCGAAACCTTTACGCCCCCATAGGAAGGCAAGCTCGTTCACAGAGTTTGCTCACATAGAGTATACCGCCGCTTGTGCGACGGTATACTCTATTATAGCGAAAGAGAATGCATTTGTCAAATGGCAATTCCGCCGATCAGAAATAGCGCACCAGAGACACCACGCGACCGAGCACCACGACCTCATCCACAATGATCGGTTCAAAGGCGTCGTTCTCGGGTTGCAGGCGGATGTAGTCATTTTCCATGTAGATGCGCTTGACGGTGGCTTCATCACCGAGGAGGGCCACCACAATATCGCCGTTTTGCGCGACGGGCGTGCGGTGGACAATGACGACGTCGCGATCAAGAATACCGGCGTTCATCATACTCATACCTTGCACGCGAAGCGCGAACAGCTCCGTCGCGGGATAGCCGCCGCCCGAATAGGGGACATAATCCTCCACGTTTTCCACCGCCAGAATGGGCAGACCCGCCGTGACCTTACCGATCAGCGGCACGCGCGTGACGTTTTCACCGGGGAGCTTGATGGCACGGTTGAGACCGCTTTGGCGGGAGATGTAGCCTTCGTCTTCCAGCAGCTTGAGGTACGAGTGCACGGTGGAGGTAGACTTAATGCCCGCCGCGACGCAGATTTCGCGCACGGTCGGCGGCAGTCCTTCCTGCGCACGCGCACGCAAGAATTCGAGGACCTTTTGTTGCTTTTCGTTGAGCGGTTTCAAATAACCAGCCTCCTTTGTATGGTTCATTGCCGCACAGAAGTTCTTGTGGCGACAATGCGGCAAAAGCCGTAGGTTTTCAGCAAATTCCAAGGTTACACCTACAGTATAGCACACCTTTTTCAAAAAAGCAAACATTTGTTTGCCTTTTTTGAAAAAATTTTTGCATAGTCATCCGTCGCGTGGGCATACTGTTCATGAAACCAACATAGGGATAAGGGAGGCAATGCTATGGCGCAGAAAAAAACGGATCGCCAAGCGACAGTGCGGGCGATCGGCAAAGGCTTTTATATCGCGCTGGCGTTATGTGTGATCGCGGTGGGAGGCATGGCGGTATCCACCTTCACCGATACCATGCAAGCGGGAGAGGAACAAAGCGCCTTTACGACGGCACCGCCGACCACGGCAACATCCGCTTCGCCTGCGGCGGTCACCCCCGCCACCGCCACAACGACGGCAACCGCGTCGACCTTGACAACGACAACGACCGTGATCACGACGACGAGTGCGCCTGCCGCGCGCTTCTGTCTGCCGCTTGACGGAACGGTTGGCACACCGTTCAGCGAAACGCCGCTCTATAACGAGACGATGGAGGATTACCGCGCACATCCGGGGACGGATATGGACGGTGAGGAGGGCGACACGGTGCTTGCACTCGCCGCGGGGACGGTGACGGCATGGGAAGAGGATGCCCTTTGGGGCGGCAGTCTGACGATTGCGCACGGTAACGGTCTGACGTCGGTCTACCGCGGCGTAGATGCCACCGTGCAGAACGGTGACGCGGTGCAGACGGGCGATCCGATCGGGATACTGGTCGGCGTGCCGTGTGAGAGTGCCGACGGATGCCATCTGCATCTGGAACTGTATCGGGACGGCAAGGCGATCGATCCGATGAGCCTGGCGGATATCGTGTGAACCAAACGAATACACGCCCTCGGAAACGACGAATGTCGGCGGTCAGAAGGGCATAAAGGGAGAGCGGGGTTAACCGCTCTCTTTTTATGTGTTTTGTGACAAATTTTCGACGAAATATACTTCCAATTTGGTGAAAAGTATGTTATACTGTCCCTATATGGGGCAAGAGAGGGGTTAAAGCGGTATGCGTGTGTTTTGTTGTCCTGTGTGCCGCGGCGCCTTGACGCTTGTTTCGCGTACGTTGCGTTGTCCCGCCGGGCATTGCTTCGACCTCGCCAAAAGCGGCTACGTCAATCTTCTGCGCTCCCAGAGCTCTGCCGCCAAGCGTCACGGCGACGACAAGCGGATGCTTCTGGCGCGTCGCGCGTTTCTCGACGGCGGGCATTATGCGACGCTTCGGGATTTGTTGGCGCTGACGGTGGCGCGTGAGGTCAAAGCGGACGGCGTGCTTCTCGATGCGGGATGCGGCGAAGGGTACTACACCGCCTTTCTGGCACAACAGATCCCGACGCTGACCGTATGCGGCATTGACATTTCCAAGGATGCGTTGCAGATGTGCGCCTCGCGCTCCAAAGAGACGGAGCTTGCGGTGGCAAGTGCGTTTTCCTTGCCGCTGTGCGACGCATCGGCGGACGCGGTTGTCAGCGTGTTTGCTCCTTGTGCGGATACGGAGTTTGCCCGCGTGCTGAAAACGGGCGGCGTCCTTACCCGTGTCATCCCGACCGAACGGCATCTGTTCGGGCTCAAGGCCGCGATTTATCAAGAGCCGCGGCTCAACAAGCCCGAGCGGACGGAGCTGGACGGCTTTGTGCTTCGCCATCGGCAGGAACTCAATTGGGAGCTGTCGCTGGACGATCCCGCTGCCATTCGCCATCTCTTTGAGATGACACCCTATTTTTACAAAACGGGACAAGAGGATCAGGAACGCCTGCTGTCCCGCGATCAACTCGTCACGGAGGTCGCGTTTGCGATTTTAACATATGAAAAAATATAAAAAGGAAGTGTGTCTACATGAAGCAATTTTCCGTCATTATCATCGGTGTCGGCTCCCGCGGCGGCGAGACCTATGCGATGTATCAGAAAAAGTTCCCCGATCGCATGAAGATCGTGGGCATTGCAGAGCCGCGTGAGGATCACCGTGAGCTGGCAAAACGCCTGTGGAATCTGACCGATGAGCAGTGCTTTACGGATGCCGACGCGATCCTTGCACAGCCGAAGATGGCGGATGTCTGCATCATTGCCACCCCCGACGACACCCACGTGGAAATCGCGATTAAGGCGCTCGATCTCGGCTATCATTTGTTGCTCGAAAAGCCCATTTCTCCCGTGAAGGAGGAAGTGATCGCGCTTCGTGACAAGGTCAACGAAACCGGTCTCACGGTGGCGGTGTGCCATGTCCTTCGCTACACCGTGTTCTACAGCGAACTCAAGCGTCAGCTGGATCTCGGCGTGATCGGCGAAGTGGTCAACTTCCAGGCGATCGAGCAGGTCGGCTTCTGGCATCAGGCGCACAGCTTTGTGCGTGGCAACTGGCGCACGGGCACGCCCATGATCCTGCAGAAATGCTGCCACGATATGGACATTCTGTTGTATCTGCTCGGCGGCAAGAAGTGTGTCAAACTCAACTCGTTCGGCGGTCTGTATCATTTCCGCGCCGACCGTGCGCCCGAAGGCGCGGCACTGCGTTGTATGGACGGCTGTCAATGCAAGGACGAATGCGCGTTTGACGCCGAGAAGATTTACATTCACAGCCCGTCGACGGGTATTGCGACCGGTCCGAGCTATCCTTGCGAAGTGCTCGTGACCGAGCCGACGGTGGAGCGCGTCTACGAAGCGATCAAGACGGGCCCCTACGGTCGTTGTGTGTATCATTGCGACAACGATGTGGTCGATCATCAGACCATCAATATGGAATTTGAAGGCGGCATCACCGGCGTGTTCACCATGTCCGGCTTCACCGAGTGTCCGCGCCGTCAGATCAAACTGATGGGCACCGAGGGTCAGATCGATGCCGATATGGATACGGGTATCATCACCATCATCCCGCACGGCAAACCTAAGTACGAGATCGATGTGCATACTCTGACCACCGATTTCGACGGTCACGGCGGCGGCGATCACCTGATGATGAGCGGTCTGTTCGATGCTATCGAAGGTACGACGACAGACCTGCGCACCGATATCAATGTGTCGGTGGCGAGCCACCTGATGTGCTTTGCCGCGGAAGAATCGCGCCTGAACGGCGGTAAGGTTGTCGAACTGTAATGACGGTGTAAGAGAGAAGGGAACGTTCATGCTGTTGGGATCCACCACCGCCGCCTTGCGGCATCTGTCGCTGTCGGATGCACTCGCGTTTTGTCACGGACTTGGGCTTCGCACGGTGGAGCTGGGTGCCGGCGGCTATGTGGACGCGACGCACCTGCAACCGCAAAAGCTGGTGCGCTCGGGCAACGCCGTGAGGGAGTTCAAAGAGCTGCTGGCGGCGAATGATCTGACGATCAGTGCGCTGTCCTGTCCCGGCAATCCCATACATCCCGACAAAGCGATTGCCGCGCGGCATCATCAGGATTTCCTGGATACCTGCCATCTGGCGCAGGCGCTGGGCGTCGATACGATCGTTGCTTTCTCCGGATGCCCCGGAGACTGCGCCGCGTCCAAGGCTCCGAATTTTATTTCCACCTCCTGGCCGCCCGATATGGTCGCGGTGCGGGAGTGGCAGTGGGAGCGGGTGCTGTTGCCGTATTGGCGGGAAACCGCCGCCATTGCTGCGTCTTACGGCATTCGCCGTATCGCCGTGGAGATGATGCCCGGCTTCTGCGTGCACAATCCCGATACGCTGTGGCGGTTGCGGGACGAAATCGGGCGCTCCATCGGAGCGGCGGTTGATTTTGCGCATCTGATCCGCCAGGGGATTGACCCTGTGACGGCGATCCGCGAGCTCAAAGGCGCGATCTATCAGGTGCATATCAAGGATCTGCTGTTCGATCCGTCCGTGCGGGCGGCGCAGGGCGTGTTCGATACCGCCCGCGAGGGCGAGCCCCGACCGTTTGCTGCGCGAGCGGTGGGCGCGGGACACGACACCGCCTACTGGGCGGCGATTGTGAAGGCGCTTCGCGAGGTCGGCTATGACCGCAGCCTGACCATTGAACATGATGACCCGCAGGTGTCGGCGGAAAACGGCATCCATATGGCGAGCGAATGCATGAAAACGTTGCTCGCGCAATAAATGCTTACGAACGCACGGTGGGGACAGATTGCCCTCACCGTGCTTGCGTGTTCATTTGATTTTTAAGGAGAGACCTTTGGTTATGTGGCTTCAGAAAGCTTGTGTTTATCAGATTTATCCCCTCGGCCTTTGCGGTGCACCGCTTCAGAATGACGGCGTTGCCGCCTCGCGTCTGGATGTGCTGTCGGACGAATGGCTCGACCACATTGCCGCGCTCGGCGTCAACACCGTGCTGTTTAACCCGCTCTTTGAAAGCGATGCTCACGGCTACGATACCCGCGATTATTATAAAGTGGACGTCCGCCTGGGCACCAATGCGCAGTTTGCGGCGCTTTGTCAGCGCCTGCACGCGCGCGGTATCCGTGTGTTGCTCGACGGCGTCTTCAATCATGTCGGTCGCGGCTTTTGGGCGTTTCGTGATGTACAGGAGAAAACATGGGACAGCCCGTATAAGGATTGGTTCCATATTCATTTTGACGGCAACACCTGCTACAACGACGGTTTCTATTACGAAGGCTGGGAGGGACATTACGAGCTTGTTAAGCTGAATTTGTTCCATCCCGATGTGAAAGCGCATCTGTTTGACGCGATCCGCGCGTGGGTGCGCGAGTATGATATCGACGGACTGCGCTTGGATGTGGCGTATTCGTTGCCGGCGGAGTTCCTGGCGGAACTGCGCGATGTGACCGCTTCGATCAAGCCGGATTTCGCGTTGATCGGCGAAACGCTTCATGGGGATTACAACCGTTTCATGAATGATCGCGCTTGCCACAGCGTGACGAATTATGAGTGCTATAAAGGACTGTATTCCAGCTTCAACTGCGCCAATATGCACGAGATCGGCTACAGCCTGCATCGCCAGTTCGGTCCCGATCACTGGTGTCTGTACACGGGCAAGCATCTGTTGTCCTTTGTCGATAATCACGATGTCAGCCGCATCGCTTCGCAACTGGAGGACGAAAAACAGCTCCCCGCGCTCTACGGCTTGCTCTTCGGTATGCCCGGCGTTCCTGCGATTTATTACGGCAGTGAATGGGGGATGAAGGGCGAAAAAGCGCAGGGCGACGCCGCGCTTCGTCCCTTCGTTGAGCATCCGCAAACCACGCCGCTGACCACGCATATTACGGCACTTGCTGCCGCCCGCGCGCAAAGCGAAGCGCTTTGTCGCGGCAGTTATAAACAGCTTCTGGTGCAACCGCGTCAGCTGGTGTTTGAACGCGAAGCGGCGGGCGAGCGGGTGATCGTTGCCGTTAACATCGCCGACACGCCGTTTGCGGCGCATTTTGATGCGCGCGCAGGACGCGGCGTGGATCTCATCACGGGTCAGCCGCACGATTTCGGCGGCGGCAGTGAGCTGGCACCTTATTCCTGCGTATTCTGGCGTACGGAATGCTGATCTCTTTACAAATGCCGCGTTTTGCGGTATACTGGTTTCGGGATTCCAGGAATCCTTGAGTTTATGAAGAAAGACGTGAGACGATGAAATACGATGTGATTATTGTCGGTGCCGGCCCCGGCGGTATTTTCACTGCTTATGAACTGCTTGAGCAAAACGCGGCGCTTCGCATTGCGGTGTTTGAAGCGGGTCATTCGCTGGAGAAACGACGTTGCCCGATTGACGGCGATAAGGTGAAAAGTTGTATCAACTGCAAAAGCTGTGCGATTATGAGCGGCTTCGGCGGTGCGGGCGCGTTCTCCGACGGCAAATACAACATCACCAACGATTTCGGCGGTACGCTTCACGAGCATATCGGGCGCGACAAAGCGCTGGAGCTGATGAAGTATGTCGATGAAATCAATATGAAATTCGGCGGCGAGGGTACGAAGATGTATACCACCGCCGGCTCCCGCTTTGACAAACTGTGCATGCAGAACAAACTGAAATTGCTCAGCGCGTCGGTGCGTCATCTGGGCACCGACATCAACTATGTTGTGCTCGGCAATCTCTATGACAAACTCAAGGAGGATGTGGACTTCTTCTTTGATTGTGCGGTCGAGCATCTGGCGGTGATTGACGGCGGCTACCGCGTCACGACCGCCAAAGGCGATTACGAATGCGAGCAATGCGTTGTGTCGGTCGGTCGCAGCGGCAGTAAATGGATGGAAACGGTGTGCCGTGAACTCGATATCCCCACCAAATCCAACCGTGTGGATCTCGGTGTGCGTGTGGAACTGCCTGCGGTGATCTTCTCGCATCTCACCGACGAGCTGTACGAAAGCAAAATCGTCTATCGCACCGAAAAGTTCGAGGATAACGTGCGTACCTTCTGCATGAATCCGTACGGACAGGTCGTTAACGAAAACACCAATGGCATTGT
>JAZQHP010000051.1:0-3059 GCA_045540655.1 Acutalibacteraceae bacterium | reverse complement strand
AGCTTGGCAACGGATGATAACTGCCGATGGGCACAACGTGTGTTTTTATGTATCAGGAGTCATTTCCCCGATCGGGGAAATGACTCCTGATACATAAAAACACACGTTGTGCCCATCGGCAGTTATCATCCGTTGCCAAGCTCCAGCTGTCCGTTTACCACCGTCAGCTTGCGCATATCATAGCCGCCGAGATACGCCAGTGCCGTGGAATATTCGCTGTCGGTGTGGCTGTTGAGAGAAGCGGCAACCGCAGTGAGATCGTTGCTTTGCGTGCCGTAGGGCGACGACACCGCCGCGCCGTTTTGTGTGCGGTAATAATACACGTTGTGATATTTCGCGGAATTGTGATTGACCGCCACAGGCGAAGCCGCGGCTCCTGCAGAATGGGTGCCGGTAACATACAGGTTATAGACATAACCGTAATTGGAATAGATCGCGCCTGCCTCTTGTTCGGCATCCAGATCCACATCAAACACACAGTTGATCAGTTGTCCGTACAACGCGCGCACGACCTGAGCACACACGCCGCCGGCAATGCTGCCTTCTACCCGCAGGTTGGCGATCACACCATAGGAATACGGGAACACGGATTGCTGATTGCCGCCGGCAATGGCGACCTTGACCGTGTGACCGTCGCCGTTGTAATTGCCCGCAAAGGTATAGCGCGTGCTTCCGCCCGCCACGGTGCCGTTATAGCCCTCCACACCCGTCATATCGATGTCCGCGGTCTGCTTGAAATACATGCCGTAGCCGAACATCTGTGTGGTGTCGGTGGCGGTGGATTTGGCAAATTCATCGGTGAGCAATTTGAAATGCTCGGCGGTCGCGATCAGGTAGGGATCCTCCTTGGTGCCCTGTCCCTCAATTTCATCAAACAGGGTTTTCGTTCCGGTAAGATCCTTGATCGTCGGATCGATCACTTCGCCGCCCGAGCCGCCGTAGGGTACGGTCGGAATCAGAAGGCAACCGGCGGGAATGATGCGACCCGTGGAGATGTTATAGCCCGTGTAGATGATGTAATCCTCGTACACCTCTACGATATAGCCCTCACTGCCGTAGGTGGGAGAGTTGTTGACACGTCCGTCGGTATCGCTGATCAATCGATCGCCGTGGTTGTAGGAGCTTGTCTGTGTACCGCTGCTGACATGGACCATGCGGCAGAAGGTGTCAAACTGATCGGAATAGTTCTCGTTTTCATAGAAGGTCAGGTGGGTGTGACCGCTCATCATGATGACCTGTTTATACGTTTCCAGCAAGCCTTTGAGGCGCATTGTCTGGGTGTACGATTCTTTAAAGGTGATCTTCCGCGTATAATCACCGTTATAGCGGTCGCCAGGGCTCCAGTTCCAGAACGGTGCATGCTCGATCAGGAAGATGTTCGTGTCGGGCTTGTTGAACATCGCGAGGGTTTCTTCCAGCCAGTCGATCTGCGCCTTGGAGAAGTTGTCGTAGATCGCGCTGTCGCTCGGTCCTGACAGTTCCTGCGCCATAAAGATAAACACGTTGTCGCGGTCGCCCTCGTCCTTGCCCTCTTTGACCACATAATAATACGGTGAGCCTTCAAAGGGATGTACCTCGTCATCGCCCGAGGTATACGCCGTGAACAAGCCGATCGTCGATGCGGTGTTGCCGTGATTGCCGATCGCTTCGTAGACATTGGCAAGCGGTATATCGGAGGCTTTGATGCTGTCGATATAATAGCCGTATTCATAGTCAAGGTTGGTGTCGCCCGTCATATCGCCCGTGATGATGGCGCTGTCGACCTCATGCTCCGAGAAGAAGTTCAGCGTATTTTTCCATTTCGCTTCCGAGCCGAAGCCCAACCCCTCGAAGTTGATGTGAATGTCCGACGTCGCACCGAAACGATACTGTACCTTGCCGGGATCCAGCCGCTTGTCGGGGTTCAGATCGATGATATCCACTGCCGCATCCATGCTCGGATGATCGGCAAGACAATAGCTGTCGCTTTCAAACACCGCGAGCTTCGTTGCCTGCGGCGGCAGATAGGCGCCGTCCTTCACGGTATACGACACCGTATTGCCTGTGATGGGAATGCTCGCGACCTCATCATACTCCTTCAGCAGTCCGTACGTGTTCGCATAATACACCAGATAATAGCCGTCGGTTCTGGTGCTTTTTGTCGGTGTCACGGTGATCGTGCCCTGCGCAAAGCCCGCCTTATCCTGTTCATCACCCGTGAAGGTGTATGTCATGTCCACCTTCGGGTCAAGCTCGATCATCGCCAGAGACGGAGCCGCCATATCGCAAACCTCCCGATCACTGAGCATCATATGTCCGATAATCATGGTGCCTGCCGCTTTCGGTTCGATGCAAATGGTCTGAATATCCACCGTTTCGGGAAGCGCAGAGCCGTCCCACGTGTAGCATCCGTTGGTCCAAAGCGCGTTGTATCCGTATTCCCCTGCGGGAGCGGGATTGCCGAACACGTTGGAAAAATCACCATTCGTGTCCAGTCTCTTGCCGTTCGTCTCGTCATAAAATGCAATGATAAACGGAACCGTGGATGAGACCGACAAGTGCGTCCATTGCAGAACAGACGCATCATACACGCCGGGACCGCTGAGCGCTACCTGACCGGCGGCGGTCGAGGAAATCAACCAACTGCCATCGGCCTGCTCGGTCACAGTGGCATGATCGGTGGAGATAATATGGCTGTAAACCAGCATATTGATCTCTCCCGTAGGCGTGGTGGTTGTGGTCGTAGTAGTGGTTGTAGTGGTCGTGGTAGTGGTCGTGGTTGTAGTCGTCGTGGTAGTCGTGGTAAGCGAATCCCCTGTCAAAGCCGCTCGCAAAGCCATGTAAGCGTCCGTTGTGGTCACCTTGCCGTCGCCGCTCACATCGGCTGCCGCCGTTTGCGCCTCGGTCAATTCGATACCACCGAGCGTTTGTAACAGGATCAAGCGGATGTCGCTGGTGGTGACCCGTCCGTCGCCTGTCAGATCCCCGAGCACAATGGGCGCGGATTCTTGTGCAATCGTTCCCGGCACAAACACCACCGAAAACAGCGTTGTGAACAGCATCAATACCGCCATCACACA
>JAZQHP010000050.1:0-11510 GCA_045540655.1 Acutalibacteraceae bacterium | reverse complement strand
TCCTAAGACCGCTTGGCCTCCGACTTCTGCAACGGTATCGAGCTCGCGTCGGGCGCCGTGCGTAACCACGATATCGATATTATGAAAAAGGCGTTTGAGATCGCCGGTTACACCGAGGACGAACTCAAAAAGCGCTTCAACGCCCTTTACACCGCCTTCCAATACGGCGCCCCGCCTCATGCGGGTATGGCGCCCGGCATCGATCGTACCGTAATGCTGCTCACGGACGAAGAAAAAATTCTTGATGTCATCGCGTTCCCCTTGAACGGCAACGCGCAGGATCTTCTGCTCGGCGCACCGAGTGAGGTAACCCAGCAACAACTCGAGGATGTGCACCTGCTCGGCGAGAATAGCGCCATGGCGGTGCGTGCGGTCGCGGGCAAAGCGGTCGGTAAATCTGTCGGCAAGCGCTCGACCTTCTCGAACGCGCAACAGCTCAATCAGCTGTCGCTGACCGAAGCGGAGGAAACCGTTATGCAAGGCATCTTTGATCAGATGAAGCCGGCGGAAGCGGCGCTCAATCAATGGGATACCTCCGATGTTGAGCCGATGGTGCATGTGTTGCCGCGCGTCAATGTGTTCCGCGAGGATAAGCGCGAGCAACCGTTCTCCCGCGAGAGCCTGCTTGCGGGCGCTCCCGAACGCAGTGAGGACAGCTGGCAAGTGCCCAGACTGGTGAAGTGAGGTGTGTGAATATGAAACGTTATGCAACGATTATCAATGAACAGGGGCAGATCGCCGTGGACGACACCTTGCTGGTCAAGGACGTGGAAGCGACGGCGGGCTCCCGTATGCTGGAAGGCTTTAAACCGCTCTTTTCCGCAGAAGCGGTGACCCGTCTCGAAGCGGCGGGTTACACCATCGCCGGCAAAACGCATGTCGGCGAATTCGGTCTGGATCTTGTGGGCGAGCACTCGTACTACGCACCGCAGACCGAAGGCACGCTCCATGGCGCGGCGGCGACGTTGGTGGCCGACGGCAAGGTAAAGGCGGCGCTCGCTGTCGACCAGAACGGCGCACCTCGCCGTGCGGCGGCGCTGGCGGGCGTTTGCTTCCTCAAGCCGACCTACGGCACCGTCTCCCGTTACGGTATCTTCTCGGGTGCCGCGTCGGGCGAAACGGTCGGCGTCTATGCGGCGAATGCTGCCGATACGGCACAGGTGATGAGCGTGATCGCGGGTCATGATCCCAAGGACGGCACGTCGCTGACGGATGCTCCCTGCGAATACAAAACCGATCTGGACATGAGCGGCAAAACGGTCGGGCTGGATGTCGGCATGCTCAAGGAGGCGGACGACGAAACCAAAGCGCGTGTGCTGGCGTTTGCCCAGGCACTCAAAGCGGCGGGCGTGAATGTGCAGGAGTTCGATTCCTGCGAGCACAACGCCTACGCCGCGACCGCATGGCAGATTCTGTCGGCGGCGGAAACCTGCAACAACGTGTCGCGCTATGACGGCGTGAAATACGGTCACCGCGCCGAGCAATATAAGAATATCGACGAGCTGTATGTCAACTCCCGCACGGAAGGCTTCAACTTCCTGACGAAGGCGACGGTGCTTTACGGCTCGGATGTGCTGTCGAAAACGCGCTATGCGGATTGCTATGACAAATCCCTGCGTATGCGCCGCGTGCTCAAGGAAGCGAACGAGCAGGACAACGCCGCCGCGTTTGATGCGGTGCTGATGCCCGCTTGCTCGAAGGCGTCCTATGAAGCGTATGACATTCACGAGGCTTTCGGCAAAGTGTTTACCGAAAGCAAATTCACGGCGATGGCAAACCTCATCGGTCATCCGGCGCTGGTGTGCGGCGGCGTACAGCTGGTCGGACAGCTCTTCTCCGAAAGCAAGCTCTTAAGCCTTGCGGCACTCGTCGAAAAGGAGGGCAAGTGATATGAAATACGAACTCGTTATCGGTCTGGAGACCCACGTGGAGCTCAATACCGAATCGAAGATTTTCTGCTCCTGCGGCGGTCACTCGTCCGCAAAGGAACCCAACGACTGCGTATGCCCTGCCTGCAGCGGTATGCCCGGTATGCTTCCCGTGATGAACAAGCATGTGGTGGAGCTGGCGGTGACGGCGGGTCTGATGCTCAATTGCGAGATCAGCCGCTACACCACCTTTGATAAGAAAAACTATTATTATCCCGATCTGCCCTGCGCCTATCAGATCACTCAGCTCAATCACCCGATCTGCACGAACGGTCTGGTGAAGGTGAAAACGAGCGAAGGCGAGCGCGAGATCCGCATCAAGCAGATTCACATGGAAGAGGACGCGGGCAAGCTGGTGCACAGCGGCAACGCCTCGTTTGTCGATTTCAACCGCACCAGTGTGCCGCTGATCGAAATCGTGACGCAGCCCGACTTCCGTAGCCCCGAAGAAGTGGTCGCCTATCTGAACAAGCTCAAATCCATGTTCCGTTCGAGCGGCATCTCCGAATGCGAAGAGGGCGCGATGCGGTGCGATGTCAACATTTCCGTGCGTCCCGAAGGCTCTGAAGCATTCGGTGTCCGCACCGAGATCAAGAACATGAGCTCGTTTGAAGCGATTGACCGCGCGATCCGTTATGAAGCCCAGCGTCACATGAATGCGCTGGAGTTTGACACGGAGGAACTGGTGCAGGAGACGCGCCGCTTCGACGATGTGACGGGCAAGACGTTTGCCATGCGCAACAAGGAAACCGAAGCGGATTATCGCTATTTCCCCGATCCGAACCTGATGCCGATCGTCATTGACGACGAGTGGCTCGAACAAATCAAAGCGAACAAGCCCGAAGCGGTGGATGAAAAGGCGGAAAGCTATCAGGCGATGGGCATCTCCGATAAGGAGATTGCGATGCTGATGGCGGATCACAAGATCAGCCGTCTGCTCGACGATACGGTGGCACTCGGTCACGCGGGCAAGGATGTGGCCGCGTGGATCCTCACCGATTGCGCGGGTATCCTGCGCAAGAACGGTCAGCTGCTTAAAGACCTGACCGTGACCGCCGCTCAGCTGTCGGCCATCATGCAAATGGTGGCGGACGGCAAGATCAACCGTGGTACCGCGAAGAAGGTACTCATTGCCGTGATCGAGCAGGGCGTGGATCCCGAAGCCTACTGCAAGGAGCAGGGCTTTGAGGTGCAGACGGACGAAGGTCTCATTATGGCGGTCATCGACAAGGCGATCGCCGCCAACCCCCAAGCGGTCGAAGACTTCCGCGCGGGCAAGGAGAAGGCGCTCATGGCGATCTTCGGTGCGTGCATGAAGGAACTGCGCGGCAACGGCGACCCGCAGGTCATCAAAGCATTGCTGGAACAAAAACTCAAAGGCTAATCAAGAAGACGCAGGGGTGCACAGGGTGTATCCCTGCGTCCCTTGTCAAAAGGAGAGAGTGGTATGGATAAAACCATCCGTCTGTACGAGCAGGACGCGTATATCCGTGAATTTGAAGCGGTGGTATTGTCCTGCGAAGCATCCCCCGACGGCTATGCGGTGGTGCTCGATCGCACCGCCTTTTTCCCCGAAGGCGGCGGTCAACCCGCCGATGTCGGCACGCTGGACGGCGTGAAGGTCATTGACGTGCAGATCAAGGACGATATCATCACACATAGGGTGGAAGCGCCGCTGGCGGTCGGTGCGACCGTCACGGGCGAGCTTCTTTGGGAGCTTCGCTTTGCGCGCATGCAGAATCACACCGGCGAGCATATTGTCGCGGGGCTGATTCACTCCATGTTCGGCTACGATAATGTCGGCTTCCACATGAGCGACCGGACGGTGACGCTCGATGTCAGCGGCCCGCTGGACGGCTTGCAGATCTTTCACATCGAAAACGCGGCAAATGCGGCGATTTATGAAAACCGCACGGTGACAGCGTGGTTTCCGACGGCGGAGGAATTGCCGACACTTGACTATCGCAGTAAGCTGGATCTGACCGAAAATGTGCGTCTGATCACGATTGACGGGGTGGATGTGTGTGCCTGCTGTGCGCCGCATGTCGCGCGCACGGGTGAAATCGGCGTGATTAAGGTGATCGATCACATCGCTTACAAGGGCGGCACGCGCATCACGCTTGTCAGCGGGGGCTGGGCATTGAGTCATTTCGGCGCACTTCACAGCAGCGATCGTACGATCCGCCAGATGCTGTCGGCACCGTTCGGTGAGACGATCGATTACGTCAAACGCGATCAGGAGATGATCACGGCGCTTCGTTTTCAGGTCAAACTGTTGCAAACACAACTTGCCAAAGCCCGGCTCGAGGTGATTCCCCGCGAAACGGCGGTGTGTGCATTCACGGGTGATGCGGACTTTGAGGCGATGCGTGCCTGTGCGGAATCGGTGCCTCACGACGGGCAGATGCTCGCACTCTTTTCCTTTAACGGAGACGGTGTTGCGTACATTCTGGCGCAGGACGGCGGCGATGTGCGCGAGACGGTGAAAGCGATCAACGCGGCTTTCGGCGGCAAGGGCGGCGGCAAACCGATCTGGGCGCAGGGGAAATTAACGGCAACCAAAGAAGAATTGCTGAATTTTTTCAAATAAGGGGTTGTAATTTCCGTATCTACGGTATATAATAGATCGAAAATTGCATATATCCGTATGAGATCGGCAGAAGCCGCTGGCGACTGTTGAAGGACGGAACTTTGGAGAATCCCATTGAATTGGGTGCCGAAGGGGCAAAGCGGCAACGCCGCTAATCTCTCAGGCAAAAGGACAAAGCGCATGGTTTGAACAAACAAGCGGGCCGCGTTTTGCGTGTCCGCTTTTGTGTTATACGAACATAGGAGGAATTGACAACATGATTAACATGATCGAAAAGGTCAACGGCGTGGTGAACAGCGCCGTGTGGGGCTTGCCCGGACTGATCCTGCTCATCGGCACGGGTGTGCTGTTGACGGTGCTGACCAAGGTGTTTCAGATTTCACATCTCGGACACTGGTGGAAGCAAACGATTGCCAGCGTGTTCAAAAAGGACAGTACGGCAATCAAAACCAAGGACCAGAAAAACATTTCGCAGTTTCAGGCGCTGTGCGCGGCGTTGGCAGCGACCGTCGGCACGGGTAATATCGCAGGCGTTGCGGCGGCGATCGTTACGGGCGGTCCCGGCGCGGTGTTCTGGATGTGGGTCGCGGCGTTTTTCGGTATGATGACCAACTTCTCGGAAAATGTGCTCGGTATCTATTATCGCCGTAAGAACAAGAACGGTGAATGGTCGGGCGGCGCGATGTACTATCTGACCGACGGTCTTGGCAGCAAGAAGGGCTTCAAATGGATCGGCAAGGTGTTGGCGGTGCTGTTCGCCTGCTTTGCCATTCTCGCGTCGTTCGGTATCGGCAATATGGCGCAGATCAACAAGATTGTGCTGAACATGGAAGAAGCCTTCTTCCGCAATGTCGACGCGGTGATCCCGAACACCGATATTGCCGTCGCGCGTCTGGTGATCGGTCTGGTGCTGCTGGTGATCGCGGCACTCATCATCATCGGCGGTCTCAAGCGTATTGCGCGTTTTGCAGAAATCGTGGTGCCGTTTATGGCGATTGTCTATGTCATCGGCGCGCTGGTGATCTTTGCACTGAACATTCAGAACGTCGGCACCATGTTTGCGGCGATCTTCAAGTTCGCATTCCGGCCTGCGGCGTTTATCGGCGGCGGCATCGGTGTGCTCATTAAGGTCACCATGACGCAGGGCTTCAAACGCGGCGTGTTCTCCAACGAGGCGGGTCTCGGCTCGTCGGTGATGGTGCACTCCAACTCCAACGTCAAAGAGCCTGTCAAGCAGGGCATGTGGGGCATCTTTGAGGTGTTCTTCGACACCTTCGTGGTGTGTACGATGACGGCGGTCGTGGTGCTGTCCACGGGCTTCATCAACCTGGAGACCGGTGCACCGATGGACGGCGTCAACGGTGACACGCTCGTGTCGCAGGCGTTCGCCCAGGTGTTCGGCTCGGTTGGCTCGTCGTTTGTGGCGATTGCCATGCTGTTCTTTGCATTCACGACGGTGCTCGGCTGGTCGCAGTACGGTTCGAAGGCGATCGAGTATCTGTTCGGCGCCAAGGGCGTCAAGGTCTATAAAGTGATCTTTGTGGCGATGATCGTGGTAGGCGCTGTCATCGAAGGCGGTCTTGCCTGGGATCTGTCCGACACCTTCAACGGTCTGATGATGATCCCCAACCTCATCGGCGTGCTGGCACTGTCGCCGCTCGTGATGAAGATCACGAAGAACTATGTGGATCGTCGCATCCGCGGCAAGGATGTCAGCCCGTTGCTGTCTTACGATCCCGCCATTCAGGCGATGCAGGCCAAGAACCTGGATACGGAAGAATAATGGCTGTTGTCACCCTGTGTGAGATTCCTCTCACACAGGGTATTCTTTTGCCTGAAAAGACTTGGCAAGAGGGGGAAAACGTGGTATGATAGGAAAAGAGTATTTGCCTTTATAAGGAGTGAGTTCTGTGATGTTATCCGAACGTTTTTCGTGGCCGGTTCGCCCGACAGCGCTGTCCGCCAATATGATCAGCGGCTCGTGCTATCGCCTGACGGTGCTGACCCCGTCCCTGTTTCGTCTGGAATATGCGGCAGATGGTGTGTTTGAGGATCGCGCCAGTCAATCGGTGTTTTATCGCGATTTTGATAAATCCGCGTTTTCGGTTGCCGTGAAGGGGCGTCGTCTGACACTGGAAACCGAAAAGGCATTTGTATGGTATGAAGAGGGCGAGCCGTTTTCGGCGTCGTCGCTGACGGTGGGACTGAAAGAAGAGCCGGGTACACTGTGGCATTTCGGGGAAGATATTGAAGATCTCGGCGGCACGGTACGCACGCTGGATTGCGTCGACGGCGAAATGCCGCTCGGAAGCGGCGTGTGTTCCCGCCGCGGCATTGCCGTGCTCGACGACAGCCGCACGATGCTGCTGGATGAAACCGGCTGGGTCGTACCGCGTCGCGAGGGGGCTGTGGATGTCTATGTCTTTGCCTACGGCTATGATTATCCGGGAGCGGTGCGCGATCTGATGCGTCTGACCGGCACGCCTCCGCTGTTGCCGGCGTATGCGCTCGGAAACTGGTGGAGCCGCTATCATGCCTATTCCGCCGAGGAATACCTGTCGTTGATGGATCGCTTTGAGGAAAGCCGCGTGCCGTTCTCGGTGGGCGTGGTGGACATGGATTGGCACGTCACCGACATTCCCGAGCATCTGCGGGAAACGGAAGAGCGTGTGAGCGACGGCTGGACGGGCTACAGCTGGAATACCGAGCTGTTCCCCGATTATAAAGCCTTCCTGAAAGAACTGAAAGGACGGCATCTCAAAACCGCGCTCAATCTCCATCCGCATGCGGGTGTGCGCCGTCACGAGGATATGTATGAGGAGATGGCAACGGCGTGCGGGGTGGATCCGAAAAGCGGCAAGCGTATTCCGTTTGATATTCTCTCCAAAACCTACATGGCGAATTATTTTGATGTTCTGCATCATCCGTACGAAGAAGACGGTGTGGATTTCTGGTGGATGGACTGGCAACAGGGCACGGATTATTTCTGGATTCATGAGCCCAATCGGGACGGCAAACTCGCCGACGAACGCGAGGTGCTTGATCCGCTCTGGATGCTCAACCACCTTCATATTCTGGACATTTCGCGAAACGGCAAACGCCCGATGTTTTTCTCGCGTTACAGCGGCCCCGGCAGTCAGCGGTATCCCGTCGGTTTTTCGGGTGACACCGTGATTTCGTGGGAATCGCTCGCATTTCAGCCATATTTCACTGCGACTGCGTCGAACATCGGCTATCCCTGGGGGAGCCACGATATCGGCGGTCATATGCGCGGCATCCGTGAGGATGAGCTGTCGCTTCGCTGGATGCAGTTCGGTGTGCTGTCGCCGATCAATCGCCTGCACAGCGCGGACAGCCGTTTTCACCGCAAGGAGCCGTGGTGCTACGGGGAAGAGGCAAAGCCTGTGATGGAGCGCTGGCTCCGCCTGCGTCATGCGCTGTTCCCGTATCTGTACGCAATGAACTATCGGGTGTATGAAGAACAGATCCCGCTGATGCAACCGATGTATTATTCGCATCCGCGTTGCAACGGCGCTTATGATGTCCGCAATCAGTATTGGTTCGGCAGTGAACTGATGGTTGCGGCGGCGGTGACACCGCGCGATAAGGTCAGTTGCCTGACGGCGACCGATGTGTGGTTTCCGAAGGGGGATTGGTTTGATGTGTTCACGGGACTGCACTATCGGAGCGACCGTCCCTTCGGTCGCCGTATGACCGTGCATCGCGATCTCGCCGCGTACCCCGTGTTCGCAAGGAGCGGCGCGATTGTGCCGATGGCGCGTTTTGAGGATAACCGCCTTGTCAACGCCGGGGAGATGGATGTGTATGTGTTCCCCGGGGCAAGCAACCGCTTTGTCCTGCGCGAAGACGCGGGGGACGGTGCGGCGGATACCGCGGACACCGTGATGACGCTCACCTGGGGCGACACCGCCGCTTTTCGTGTGGCACCTGCGACCGGCACGCTGTCGCACATTCCCGCGGCGCGTACCTGGCATATTCACCTGCGCGGCTTCCATAAGCAGATCGGCGTGACCGTAACGGTGGACGGCGTTCCTGTCCCGACGACGGCGGCCTACGATGCCGCTGTCAATACGTGGAGTGTCACGGTGCAAGCCGCCGTCACGTCTGCGGTGGAGGTGACGGTGACGGGCGATACGCTGATTCACGATAACGCCGATGTGCCCGCGCGCATCGAATCGTTGTTGCAGCTCGCGCAGATGCCGCTTCTTATGAAGCTGGAGTGGTATCGCATCTGCACGGACGACTCGATCTCCGATCATTGGAAACTGCTGGATCTGGACGGCTCGGGCTTCGGCTTTAATGCCGTGCGCGATGCGATCAAGGAGTTACTCACACTCACCAAAGAGGAGTTTTAACGCATGAAGATTGTCATAACCGACTGGAAAACCGTGACGGACGGCGACCTGTCGCTTGATCCTATCCGCACGTTCGGCGAGGTCACGGCATATCCGTTGACCGCGCCCGAGCAGATCGTCGGGCGGATCGCCGATGCCGATATGGTGCTGTGCAACAAAACACCGCTGACCGCGTCGGTGCTGGAACACGCGCCGCACCTGCGCTACATCGGGCTGTTTGCCACAGGCTATAACAACATCGATCTGGACTACACAAACGCACACGGTATCACGGTGTGCAACGCGGGCGGCTATTCCACCGATGCGGTGGCGCAGCACGTGTTTGCACTGTTGCTCCACCGCATGAGTCAGGTGGCGGCGTACGACCGCTTTACCGCCGACGGTCACTGGATCGGCAGTGATGTGTTTTCACCGTTTTGCTATCCGATGCGGGAGCTGAGCGGCATGACGATGGGCATTGTCGGCTACGGCAACATCGGCAGAGCCGTCGCCGATATTGCGCTGGCATTCGGTATGCGTGTGCTGGTATACACCCGTACGCCGAAGGAGGATGCACGTGTGCAATTTGTCGGTTTTGACACCTTGCTTCAACAAAGCGATGTGGTGACGGCGCATTGCCCGCTCAACGCCGCGTCGGCACACCTGTTTAATGCCGATGCCTTTGCGCAGATGAAACCGGGCGCCTTCTTCATCAACACTTCGCGCGGCGGGGTGGTAGAGGAGACGGCGTTGCGGGAAGCCCTCGACAGCGGACGGCTGGGCGGTGCGGCGATAGATGTACTTGACACCGAACCGATGCGGGCGGATTGCCCGCTGGTCGGCACGAAGAACCTGATCATCACGCCGCACGTGGCGTGGGCGCCGCTCCAGACCCGTGAGCGGTTGCTCGGGCTGGTGTGTGAGAATATACAGGCGTTTTTGAACGGAACGCCGCAGAATACGGTAAAATAAGCAAAAGGCAGGAATGACCCTATGATCGGACTCGGAACCATCGTCAATGTGGCGGCGGTACTTGTCGGCGGCGGCATCGGTCTGTTGCTCCGCGGCGGTATAAAAGAACGTTTTCAATCGATTTTAATGCAGGCGCTGGGACTCAGCACGATTCTGGTCGGTATCAGCGGTACGCTCAAGGAAATGATGGTCATCGAAGACGGCAGTGTGCAGGTGCAAGGCACGATGCTGATGATCCTGTCGCTCGTCATCGGCGGCTTTTTCGGAGAGCTTTGTCGCCTGGAGCAACGCATGGATCGGGCGGGTGAATGGCTCAAGCAAAAGGTCGGCGCCAAGAACGATGCGCGCTTTGTGGAGGGCTTTGTGTCGGCAACGCTCATCATTTGCGTTGGGGCGATGGCGATTGTCGGCTCGCTCGAGGACGGTCTGAACGGCGATCCGACCACGTTGTTTATCAAAGCCTTCCTCGACGGCGTGTTGCTGATCGTGCTCGCCTCTACCATGGGCGTCGGCACACTGTTCTCGGCGATTCCCCTTGGAGTTTACCAAGGCGCGATCACCCTGTGCGCCACCGTGGCGGCACCGCTGATGAGCGATCGCTTGATCGGCAATCTGTCCATGGTCGGCTCGGTGCTGATTATTGCTATCGGTGTCAACGTCGGCTTCGGAAAGCGCTTTCCCGCCGCGAATTTCCTCCCGGCACTGCTCGGACCGATCGTCTGGGAAATTATTTCGGTTTGTTTGGTATAATTTGTGAAAAAGCCCTTGCGAAAGCAAGGGCTTTTTAGTACAATATAGGTATAGCTTTGGCTTAATCCAACAGAAAAGAGGGACACTCAATGGCGATCACGTTTGATAAGCAAACCAAGTTCTTTCATCTGACCACCAAAAACACCAGTTATCTGTTCAGTATTTTTGATAACAACTATCTCTACAGCCCCTATTACGGTCGCCGCCTGCGTGAAGGTACCGACCTTACGCGCTTGTGGCAAAAGTATCCGTCCGGCTTCTCCCCGAACTATGAAGGGGCACCGAGCGTGGATTATGCGCTCGACCTGATCCCGACGGAGTATCCGTCCTACGGCGGCGGCGATTACCGCAGTCCGGCGGTCGGCGTGCGCTTTGATGACGGCAGCCGTGTGGTGGACTTCCAATACGTATCCCACACCATCACCGACGGATCGACGGAGCTCGACGGTCTGCCGGGCTTGTCGGGCGGCGATCAGACGCTGGAAGTGTTGCTGCGTGATGAGCCGTCGGGTGTCGAAGCGGTGCTTCGCTATGTTGTGTATGAGGATATTGATATCATTGCGCGCTCGGCAACGGTTATCAACCACAGCGGCGCGCCCGTCACCGTCACGCGAGCGCTCAGCTTCAGCGTGGATATGCCCATCGGCGATTATGAGATGATCGGTCTGTACGGCACGCATATCCGCGAACGCCAGATCGACCGTTCGCCGCTTCGCCACGGCATTCAGTCGGTGGGAAGCCGTCGCGGCACCTCGAGCCATCATCACAACCCGTTCATGGCGTTTGTGGAGAAAAACACCGATGAAGACCGCGGTAATGCTTACGGTTGCATGCTGATTTACAGCGGCAACTGGATCGGTCTGGCGGATGTGGATCCCTTCGGCGGTGCCCGCGTGAAGTCGGAGGCCAAGCGGT
>JAZQHP010000049.1:0-28063 GCA_045540655.1 Acutalibacteraceae bacterium | reverse complement strand
GGCGGCAAGAGCGTCCTCGATGCGGAGCTTCTTTTCCTTCATCTCGATTTCGGTAGCGGCACCGACCTTGATGACCGCCACACCGCCCGCGAGCTTCGCCAGACGCTCTTGGAGCTTCTCACGATCGAAGTCGGAGGTGGTGGTTTCGATCTGGCTGCGGATTTGACCGACGCGCGCCTTGATCGCGTCGGGATCGCCCGCGCCGTCGACGATGATGGTGTTTTCCTTTTGCACCTTCACCTGACGCGCGCGACCGAGCATATCGAGGGTGGTTTCCTTCAGGTCCAGACCGAGCTCGTCGGAGATGACCGTGCCGCCCGTCAGCGTGGCGATGTCGCGGAGCATATCCTTGCGGCGGTCGCCGAAGCCGGGAGCTTTGACAGCCACGCAGGTGAAGGTGCCGCGCAGTTTGTTGACGATCAGCGTGGTCAGCGCTTCGCCTTCGATGTCTTCGGCGATGATCACGAGCTTCTTGCCCGATTGCAGGATTTGTTCGAGCAGGGGCAGGATATCCTGAATGTTGGAAATCTTCTTGTCGGTGATGAGCAGGAACGCGTCATCGATGACCGCTTCCATCTTATCGGTATCCGTCACCATGTAGGGGGTGATGTAACCGCGGTCAAACTGCATGCCTTCCACGACCTCCGAATAGGTCTCGGCGGTTTTGGATTCTTCCACGGTGATGACGCCGTCGGCAGATACCTTTTCCATCGCTTCCGCGATCAGGTTGCCGATGGTCTCGTCGCCCGCCGAGATGGTCGCGACGCGCGCGATGTCCTGCGAGCCGCTGACGGATTTCGCGTTCTTGAGCACCTGCGCGACAACCGCCTCCACCGCGCTCTGGATGCCGCGGCGCAGAACCATGGGGTTCGCACCCGCCGCCACATTCTTCATGCCTTCGCGGATGAGCGCCTGCGCCAGCAAGGTAGCGGTGGTGGTACCGTCACCCGCCACGTCGTTCGTTTTGGTGGAGACTTCCTTGACGAGCTGAGCGCCCATGTTTTCAAACGGATCGTCCAGTTCGATTTCCTTGGCGATGGTCACGCCGTCGTTGGTGATCAGCGGAGCGCCGAACTTCTTGTCCAGCACCACGTTGCGGCCGCGGGGACCAAGGGTGATTTTCACGGTGTTGGCGAGTTGATCGACGCCCGACTGCAGAGCCTTGCGCGCTTCCTCGCCGTACAGAATAACTTTCGACATAGTGTTTCCCTCCCGGTAATTACTCGACAATGGCAAGAATATCGTTCTGGCGGACGATGGTGTATTCTACGCCGTCCAGCTTCACTTCCGTGCCGCTGTACTTGCTGGTCAGCACCTTGTCGCCTTCTTTGACGTACATGGTGATCTCTTTGCCGTCCACCACGCCGCCGGGACCGACCGCCACAACGACAGCCACCTGGGGCTTCTCTTTGGCGGAGCCCGCCAGAATGATGCCGCTTTTAGTGGTTTCTTCGGCTTCGGTCATGCGGATGACCACACGATCTGCCAAGGGTTTAATGTTCATACCGATACCTCCCAGTAGGTTATTATACAAAAATGGTTTTTAGCACTCAAAAGACAAGAGTGCTAAAAACCATTGTAGCAGAATTTTCCTGAAAATCAAGGGGAAATTCGGTTTTCATACTTTTTTTACAAATGCACTGCGCAGGCGTTGTCCGGAGACGTGGGTGTCGGCGGTACGTTGAATCAGCTCCTGTTTGACACCGCCGTTGGCAGGCAGAACAAACGAGACGGTGCGGTCGTGAAGCTTGAAGCACAGATCGTTGCCGGTGAAGCATTCGCCGTCCAGCGCCACCGCCGCTCCTTCCGCGCACACCACGTGCATTTCAGTGCCGCGGAAATGCTCGACGTACGGATTGTCGCCGAGTGTGCCTTTTTTATACGCCGGCAGAAACCGGAGCACTTCCGGACGGGACATCGCCTTGACCAGCACGAAATCCAGCAGTCCGTCATCGGGACGCGCCATGGGTGCGCCCCGATAGCCGCCGCCGTAGTATTGTCCGCTGGCGGCAAGTGCAAAGAAGTAGCGTCCTTCGCGATGCACCGTACCGTGGGTGGTTTCCAGTGTGATGGACAGGTCTTTTCCGAGACGGTGGAAAAAGACGTCGGCAACCGCCAGGTTGTATGCCATCGATCCGCTCACCAGCGGCAGGTGTTTGTATTTTTTCATTTTTGCCGCGACATCCGCGTCCATGCCCATGCACGCGATATTCAGCGAAATATCGTCGCCGCAACGGATCAGGTCGACGGGGTGTGCCTGTCCGCTGACAAGGGCGGGCAGATTGGAAAAATCACAGTCGGGGAAGGTGCGCAGATAATCGTTGCCCGAGCCGCAGGGCATGCACGCCAGTTGAGCGTTGGGGTACGGATACATGCCGCGCAGGACTTCGGCGATGGTGCCGTCGCCGCCCAGAGCATACAATCGCACGGGCTCGCCTGCACAAGCGTATTCCCGGGCAATCTCCGTCGCGTGACCGTGCGCTTGTGTGTACACGATTTCGGGGGTGCCGAAGGCGGGGTTGGCGGCGAAAAATGACTCGATCTCCGGCACGTGCGATCCCGCAACATTATGCTTGCCGGCGACGGTATTGATGATGAATACGTGGCGCATGGGGAGACCTCCTTTTAATCCCTTTTAATCATATACATACAATTGACACCGCAACATACCGTTGTACAGCTTGCGGCGCTTTTTGGCGGGGCGTCCGAACAGCTCCTCGAACTGCTCGTCGGGGCTGATGATGGCGTATTGCCAGCCGCTTTGCGGGACAAACACCTGTCCGAGTATGCGGATAATGCGGCGTGCCTCCTGTACATCCAGCAAGCGCTCGCCGTAGGGCGGATTGCACAGCACGGTGCCGCGCTCCCCTTCGGGACGGAAGGTCGCCAGGTCCTTGACCGATGCGCGGATATGGGATGCCACGCCCGCTTTGGCGGCATTGTCCAGTGTCAGACGCACGGCGGACGGATCCAGATCGCCGCCTACGGCGGTGAACACCTGATCGGCACGGATCGCTTCTTTGGCACGGGCGTATTCCGCCTGCCAGACCTCGTGGGGAACGAGCGACCATTCCGAGGACACAAAGCGGCGATGCATGCCGGGGGCGATCCGTTTGGCGGCGAGGGCGGCTTCGATGAGCATTGTGCCCGAACCGCAACAGGGATCACACACCAGGGGAGACAGCCGTGCGCGGGTGACATCAACAATGGCGGCGGCGAGGGTTTCTTTGATAGGGGCACCGCCGTTCTGCGCGCGGTAACCGCGCTTGTGCAGTCCTGCGCCGCTCGTATCAATACACACGACCGCTTCGTTTTTCAGAATGGAAAACTGCACCTGATATAACGCCCCGGTTTCTTCAAACCAGACCCCGCCGTAGGTGCGGCGCAGACGCTCGACGATGGCTTTTTTGATAATGGACTGGCAATCGGGCACGGAATGCAGTGCCGACTGGAGCGCATAGCCCTTGACGGGGAAGCGGTCGGTTTTGCCGATGAAGCGTTCCCAGGGCAGAGCTTTGACCTCTTCAAACAGGCGGTCGAACGTGGGCGCGGAAAACCGTCCCATGACGAGCAGAATGCGTTCGGCATACCGTGACTGAATATTGGCGCGGGCAAGCATAGCGCCGTCGCCGTCGAAAAACACGCGTCCGTTTTCCGGGCGGACGTTCTGAGCGCCCATGCGGCGAAGTTCATCGCCCAGGATGCCTTCCAGGCCGAACAGGCACGGGGCACAAAAAGTAAATACGCTGTTCATATGCGATAATCCTTCTTACAATAACGTGGTGGCATGGCGGGTGACGTGGCAACCGACGTTGACCGCCATGGGCAGTCCCGCAATGTGGGTGGGGTATACTTCGATGTTCACGGCGAGTGCGGTCGTGCGTCCGCCGAATCCCTGCGGACCGATACCGAGCTTGTTGACCGCTTCCAGTGCGCGGGTCTCCAGTTGTGCGTAGTAAGGGTCGGGGTGACGTTCGTCGAGCGGGCGGCACAGCGCTTTTTTGGCAAGCATGGAGCACAGCTCAAAATCACCGCCCAGACCGACACCCAGCACCATCGGCGGGCAGGGGTTACTGCCGGCTTTCCGAACGGTGGCACACAGCGTTTCGATGATGATATCGGGATCGGCCTGCGCGGGCGTCAGCATATGTACCTGACTCATATTTTCGCTGCCGAAGCCTTTGGGAGCGACAGTGATGCGAAGGGTATCGCCGGGCACGATGGCGGTGTGGATCACGGCGGGGGTGTTGTCGCCGGTGTTGACACGGCGCAGAGGATCGCCGACCACGGAGCATCGGAGCAAGCCGTCGGTGTAGCCGCGGGCGACACCGCGATGCACCGCTTCGTACAGCGAGCCGTCCGTCAGACGGATATCCTGCCCGAGTTCCAGAAATACGACCGCCATGCCGGTGTCCTGACACACGGGGAGAGCGGATTGTTCGGCAACGTCGATGTTGCGGCGGATGTCCGCCATGACCTCGGCGGCAAGCACGGAGGTTTCTTCGGCGGCGGCGCGCTCCACGGCGGCACAGACATCCTTCGGAAGGAGGCGGTTGGCACGGATGCACAGCTCGCGCACCGCATCCTCCACGGCGAAGACAGAGAGTTCTTTCATAATCGGATCCTTTCCCGACTGCCGATCCTTTCGGTGAGAGGAAGGCAGTGAAAAAGGGGAACAGGCTTCCACGATCGAACGAGCATGGAAACACGGTTCCCCTTGATGTGTTTGAACGCGATTTACGGCTGAGGCGGTTGTTGCTTGCCGGAGCCGCGACGGGGCGAGAAGCCGCCGTGCTTACCATCGACCGAACGTTTCAGATCGGACATTTTTTCGTCGCTGGTCTGCTTGAAGCGGGACATCATGTCCTCAAAGCTCTCCGAGGTGTTGCGACGACTGGAGGATTGCCACTCAAAGCTACCGGGACGATTGGCCGCGGGCGCGGGCTGACGCGGAGCGCGGGGGGCGGGAGCGGCGGCTTTTTTGATGGACAGGCTGATTTTGCCGTCCTCGCCGATGCTGAGCACCTTGACTTTCACGGTTTGCCCTTCCTGAATGTGATCGGTAATTTCTTTCACATAGGTATTGGCGACTTCGGAAATGTGCACCATACCGGTCTTGCCCGGTTCCAGTTCTACAAATGCACCGAATTTGGTAATACCCTTGACCTTGCCTTCTAAAACGGCTCCTACCTCGATTTGCACTGTTAACAATTCCTCCTGTAAACCCGCGTTGCGGCGGGTAAAGATTGCTCAGATGATCAGTTGACCTCTTTGTAGACGGTTTCACCGGGACGGATGTAGCCTTTGTCGTAGGCATACAGCTCACGGTTGTCGTCGTTCTTGAGGTCTTCCTCGCGTGCCTCAATGTCTGCCGAATCCTGTTCGTTGGTGGCGGTCTGCGTTTCCACCTCTGCGCGGATCTGGGCGATCTCCACGCGCAACTGAAGCAACGACACCGTGCACCAGATCAGCAAAGCGGCAAGGGCGATGCGGAAAAAGACACCTTGTTTTTCTTTAAATTTATTTTTCATATGCGAATAATCCTTTCGTTGTCGGCGAGAAGGCGTACATATACAAAAGTTACGGTCTTTTTTTATTATACAACATATAAAATGCCGACTGCAAGCCCTTTTTTGAAAAAACAAGGGCTTTTTTTAAGGAAATTTGCATTTTTTTCAAAATTCTTGCCGAAATCTGCCGCCAACAGCGGTCGATACTGCGGATTTTTCCGGCGGAGGCGATGAACGCAACGCGAATCCATCGCCCGACACAGCGGTGAGCAGTGACCGCGCCGCCGATGACGGCCGCGACCATCATCGGGCGGATCTCGCCGCCGGTGATCGCCAGCGCCAGTAAAAACAGCGCCGTGCCGCCGCTTGCCGAAAGCAGTATGTCGTGCAGAAAACGCTGCTGTGCACGGCACGCGCGATCACGATGAAACGCAGTCAGCAGATCATAGGTGATGCCCAGCCACACACCCAGTCCCAGACAGTAAAAGAGCGGCATCAGTTGTTGCTGATTGGATAACATCATAAGAGAGCCCTTTCATCGGAACCAGCGTGCCAGCCGTCCGCGCTTGCGGTCGTCACGGACGCTGTATTCGAGACTGTCGATCTGTCCGTCGACGGTCAGATCTCCGGTTTCGATATTCAATCGTTGCACCTGCAGGTCTGTACCGCGCACGGTCAGGTTACCGAGCGTGGTTTGCAGAACGACCGTGGTGTCGTCGAAGGTGTCCACTTCGCAGACACCGCTTAGTAACAGTTGGCGGCGATCGGTCAGAATCAGCTGATGTGGCAATGCGGCATCGGTCATAAAGCATCCCGTCCTTTGTTGTGATAATAAGACCCTATGCAGGCATAAAACGGTTTATGAAAGACCAAAGCAGCGTTGTGCGCTTAAATTTGTACAGTAAAGCAAGCAAATTATGGTGCAAAATAGCTAATATTTTGCGTTTGCGGAAAAATATCTTATAAGAAATTACACAAAAGCTCTTGCTTTTTGCGTAAGAAGTTGGTACAATACTATAGAGGAAATGTGGAGTATTATGCGTTTCTGGACATTTCGCCTGAAAGGTGTGAAGATCAGTATGAGTGAACGTTTTTCTCCGTTTCGTTACAAGGGCTTCGATTGCCGCGCCTATTTGGAAATGGGCTGCCATCGGATTTCCGATCACGAATACGAATTCCGTGTGTGGGCTCCCAATGCCCGCGCGGTATCGGTCGTCGGCGATTTCAATGAATGGGATCCGCGCCGCAACCCCATGACCCGCCGCGACGACGGCGTGTGGGAAAACCGCGTGTCCGGCGTCAAGGAATACGATGCGTACAAATATTGGGTATGCACGGCGGACGGTGTCGAGCTGATGAAGGCGGACCCTTACGGTACACATACCGAAACGCGTCCCGATACCGCGTCGAAGATCTATTCGATCGATCAGTACGAGTGGGGCGATGCGCAATGGATCGAAGATAAAAACAAGCGGTCTATTTACGATTGCCCGGTGAATATTTATGAAGTGCATGCCGGTTCCTGGCGGCGGTACGAGGACGGCAACACGTTCGATTACGACAAGCTTGCCGAAGAGCTGATCCCCTACGTCAAGGAAATGGGCTACACGCACATTGAGCTGCTGCCCGTTTCGGAGTATCCGTACGACGGCTCGTGGGGCTATCAGGTGACGGGTTATTACGCGCCCACTTCGCGTTACGGCAGTCCCGACCAGTTCCGCCGGTTTGTGGATCGTTGCCACCAGGCCGGTGTCGGCGTCATTATGGACTGGGTGCCCGCGCACTTCCCGCGCGATGCCAGCGGTCTGTTCCGCTTCGACGGCACACCCTGCTACGAATATGCCGATCCCCGCAAGGGTGAGCACAAGGAATGGGGCACCTGCGTGTTTGACTACGGTCGCTACGAGGTGCGCAACTTCCTTATCTCCAATGCGATGTACTGGCTGGATCAATACCACATCGACGGTCTGCGTGTCGACGCGGTTGCCTCCATGCTGTATCTGGATTACAACCGCGAGCACGGTCAATGGATCCCCAACAAGTACGGCGGCAAGGAAAACCTCGAGGCGGTGGAATTTCTCCGCCTGCTCAATGAGGCGGTCTTCTCGCAATATCCGCAGGTCATGATGATTGCCGAGGAATCCACGGCGTGGCCGATGGTATCCCGCCCGACAGGCGACGGCGGTCTGGGCTTCAACTACAAGTGGAACATGGGCTGGATGAACGACATGCTTCGCTATATGTCGCTCGATCCGCTGTTCCGAAAAGGCAATCATGACAGTCTGACCTTCTCGTTCTTCTATGCCTTCTCGGAGAACTTTGTGTTGCCCATCTCGCACGACGAGGTGGTGCACGGCAAAGGCTCCCTGATCAATAAAATGCCCGGTACATATGAGGAGAAGTTCGCCGAAGCGCGTACCTTCCTTGGCTACATGATGGCGCACCCGGGCAAAAAGCTGTTGTTCATGGGCAGTGAGTTTGCACAGTTCAAGGAGTGGGATTATCAATCGGAGCTGGATTGGCTGTTGCTTCAGTACGATGCGCACCGTCAGTTCCATGCGTTCACCAAAGCGCTCAACCATTTCTATCTGGACAATCCGACGCTGTGGGAGAACGATTTCTCCTGGGAAGGCTTCTCGTGGATCGCTCACGACGACTATTCCCAGAGCATCATCGTGTTCCGCCGCATTGACCGCAAGGGCAAGGAAACCATCATCCTTTGCAACTTCAATCCCGTCAAGCGCGAACATTATCGTATCGGCGTGCCGGTGTACGGCATCTACAAGGAAGTGTTCAACACCGACGATGTTGCCTTCGGCGGCACGGGTGTTGCCAACGGCAGCAAAGAGACCGATCCGGAACCGATGCACGGCTTCGCGCAATCGCTTGAGCTGACGGTTCCGCCGCTGTCCGTGATCTATCTCCAGCTCGAAAAAGAAAAGAAGCCGCCCGCTCCCCGCAAGAAGCCCGCGGCGCGCAAACCTAAGAATCAAAACCGAAAGGGGATTTGAGTTATGTTCCGTAAACAAGAATGTGTGGCGATGCTGCTCGCAGGCGGACAAGGCAGCCGTCTGTACGCATTGACCCGCAACATCGCCAAACCCGCCGTGCCTTACGGCGGCAAATACCGCATCATCGACTTCCCGTTGTCCAACTGCATCAACTCGGGCATTGAAACGGTGGGCGTTCTGACGCAGTATCAACCGTTGGAACTCAATGATTACATTGGCTCGGGTATGCCGTGGGATCTGGACCGCAGTGGTGCGGGCGTTCACGTGTTGCCGCCGTATCAGCGCAACAAAGGCGCTGACTGGTACAAAGGCACTGCCAACGCCATCTATCAGAACATCGCGTTCATCGAGCGCTATGATCCCGAATATGTGCTGGTGCTGTCGGGTGACCACATCTACAAGATGGATTATTCCAAGATGATCGAAGCCCACGTGAAGAACAACGCGGACTGCACCATCGCCGTCATCGAAGTGGAAATGGAAGAGGCGAGCCGCTTCGGCATCCTCAACACCAACCCCGACGGTTCGATTTACGAATTCGACGAGAAGCCTGCCGTGCCGAAGAGCAATCTGGCGTCGATGGGCATCTACGTGTTCAACTGGAAGAAGATGAGAAAGTATCTCATCGAGGACGAGCAGAATCCCGATTCGGACAACGACTTCGGTAAGAACGTGCTGCCGGCGATGCTCGCGGGCGGCGAGAGAATGTTTGCGTATCGTTTTGAAGGCTACTGGAAGGACGTCGGTACCATCGACAGCCTGTGGGAAGCCAACATGGACATCCTCAATCCCAAAGTGCCGCTGGATCTGTCCGATCGCGAGTGGCGCATCTATTCCCGCAACGCGGGTCTGCCGCCGCACTACATCGGCGATACCGCCAAGGTGCAGAACAGCTCCATCTCCGAGGGCTGTAACGTGTACGGCGAGGTGGAATTCTCCGTGCTGTTCCCCGGCGTCACCGTCGAGGAAGGGGCGGTCATTTATGACTCCATCCTGATGCCCGGTGCGGTGGTGCGCAAGGGTGCGAAGGTGCAATATGCCATCGTCGCGGAAAATGTGGATATCGGCGAAAATGCCGTGGTCGGCGAGCGTCCTGAAGACATGGCCAATCTGGACGATTGGGGTGTCGCCGTGGTGGCGCAGGACGTGAAGGTTTATGACGGCGCGAAGGTCAAGGCGAAGGCCATGATCGATGCCGATGTGAAAGGAGATGAGTGATCATGCGTAAAACCAACGTACTTGGCCTGATCTTCCCGAGCATGCATGAGGAAGCGTTGCATGATCTGACAACGGTTCGTGCGCTCGGTTCGGTTCCCTTTGCGGGCCGCTACCGTCTGATCGATTTTACCCTCTCCAACATGGTCAACGCGGGCGTTTCGAAGGTCGGTGTTGTCACCAAAAGCAACTATCAGTCGCTGATGGATCACCTGGGCTCGGGTAAAGCGTGGGATCTCTCCCGCAAGAACGAAGGTCTCTACATCCTGCCGCCCTTCGGTGCGACGGATGAGAGCTATTCCGGTCGTGTGGCGAGCCTCGCCGGCATGGATGCGTTCTTCAGCAACTCGAAGGAAGATTATGTCATCATGTCCGACTGCCATGTGGTCGGCAACATTGATTACGAAGCCATCATCGACGCGCACATTGCGTCGGGCGCGGACGTCACCGTCGGCTATCTGCGCGGCGAACTGCCCAAGATGGACAACACGATGGAACTGACCATCGGCGCGGACAACCGCATTGAAGACATCGCCATCGGCGATCGTCTGTCGGGCGAAGGCGCGTTCGGTATCGGCGTGTATGTCATCCGCAAGGATCTGCTGTGCCGCCTGGTGCGCACCGCTTCCGCGCACAACCAGCTCAGCTTTGAGCGCGACATTCTGCAACGTCTGGTGTCGGATCTGCACATCCTCGGTTACGAGGTGACCGATCAGGCACTCGTGATTTCGTCGCTGGCAACCTACTATGCCGCCAACATGGCGATGCTGGATGCCGACAAACGCGCGGCGCTTTTCCGCACCGACCGTCCCATCTACACGAAGGTGCGCGATTGCTGCCCGGCGATGTACGGTCTGGAATCCTCCGTGGTCAACTCGCTGGTTGCGGATGGCGCGAGCATCGACGGCGAAGTGAAGAACTCCATCATCTTCCGCAACGTGAAAATCGGCGCGGGCGCCGTGGTGGAAAACTGCATCGTGATGCAGGGTACCATCATCTTCGGCGGTTCCAAACTGAACAGCGTCGTGATGGACAAGGATGTTCTCGTCAAAGAGAATCGCACCCTGCAAGGCTTTGACAGTTATCCGATTTATATCGAAAAAGGCGCGAGTGTGTAAGATCTGACGAAAAGGAGTAAACGTATATGAAAGTATTATATGCTGCCAGTGAAGCGTTGCCTTTTGCGGCATCGGGCGGACTTGCGGACGTAGCGGGCTCGTTGCCCCGTGCCATGCGTCAGCGCCTGATCGGTTGCCGTGTGGTGATGCCGCTGTATGACTGCGTCCCGCAGGAACTGCGTGAGAAGATGACCTTCCTCGTCAGCCTGTCGGTGCCTGTGGCATGGCGTCGTCAGTATTGCGGCGTGTTCGAGGCGAAGCTCGACGGCGTGATCTATTATCTGATCGACAACCAGTACTATTTCAAGCGGGAAGGTCTCTACGGTCATTACGATGACGCGGAGCGCTATGCCTTCTTCTCCCGTGCGGTGCTGGAGATCCTCAAGTATATCGATTTCAAACCCGACATCCTGCATGCGAACGATTGGCAGACGGCGCTGGTGCCGATCTATTACAACCTGTTCTATGCGAATCAGCCGGGCTACGAGAACATCAAAACGGTGTTCACCATCCACAACATCCAGTATCAGGGTCAGTACGGCATGGAGATCATGGAGGATGTGTTCGGCCTGCCGCAGTGGGCATCGTCCATTGTGGAGCAGGATGGTTGCATCAACCTGATGAAGGGTGCGATCGAATCCGCGCACCGCGTCACCACCGTCAGCCCGACCTATGCGCAGGAAATCCTGGATCCGTGGTTCTCGCACCATATGGACAGCATTCTCAAGGCGCGCCAGTGGAAACTGTCGGGTATCCTCAACGGTATCGACACGGTCGGCTACGATCCCACGACCGACAAGAACATCTATGCCAACTACGATGTGGATGACATGGAGGGCAAGGCGATCAACAAGAAAGCATTGCAAGAGCGCTTGTGCCTGCCGGTGCGTGACGATGTGCCGCTGATCTCGATGGTCACGCGTCTGGTGTCTCATAAGGGTCTCGATCTGGTGCAATATGTCATGAACCGCCTGTTGCAGGAAGATGTGCAAATGGTCGTGCTCGGCTCGGGCGACTGGGTGTACGAGAACTTCTTCCGTGAGATGCAAGCGAACTACCCGCAAAAGTTCTGCTATTGCAGCGGCTTTGTGCCGGAGCTCGCCCGCAAGATTTATGCGGCTTCGGACATTTTCCTGATGCCTTCCAAGAGTGAGCCCTGCGGTCTGTCGCAGATGGTCGCGTGCCGTTACGGCACCCTGCCCGTCGTGCGTGCTACGGGCGGTCTGAAGGACAGCATCGTCGACTGCGGTGAAGAAAATGGCTTTGGCTTCACGTTCTGCACCTACAATGCCGACGACATGTACGGCGCCATCTGCCGTGCACTCGGTGCTTATGCCAACAAAGATCATTGGCCGATTCTGGTTCGTCGCGCCATGGAAGCAGATTTCAGTTGGGGACGTTCCGCCAACGAATACATCCGTATGTATCGCAACCTGCTTAAAGGTTAAGGTTGATCCAAGCGGGAGAATCCCTTGTCGGATTCTCCCGCTTTTTCCGTTTTAAAGATGTGCGGTTACACGGCGGTTGCCGACGGCCGTTTCCGAATTATTTAAAAAAGTGTCACCCAGTTTTCACATTGGCGGTGTATGGTATGGGTGTATCGTGTGAGAAAGGAGGAGAGGCGATATGGCGAAAGGGCTGACCTTTCAGCGATCGGAGAAAAAATATCTGATGAACGACGCGCAGTATCGCGCTCTCCGCGAGGTGCTCGACGAGCATATGCAGGCGGATGCATACGGGCAGTATACCGTGTGCAATCTCTATTTTGATACGGAGCACAACGATCTGATCCGCCGTTCCATCGAAAAACCCGATTACAAAGAAAAACTTCGCCTTCGTTCCTACGGCACGGTGACCGATGAGGACAAGGTGTTCCTGGAAATAAAAAAGAAATTCAAAGGCGTCGTGTTTAAGCGACGCATTACCGCCCCTTACCGCGAAATCAAGGCGTATCTCACCGACGGCACACCACCGACGGACAACGGGCAGATTTTTCGGGAAATCGATTATTTCCTTCGTTTTTATGCGTGTTACCCGAAGCTCTTCCTGTCCTATGATCGCATTGCCCTGAGCGGTGTCGGGGAGGAAAAGGGATTGCGCGTCACCTTCGACCGCAACATCCGCTCCCGTACCGATCGGCTGGATCTGACCATCCCGCCCGACGGCGAAAGCCTGCTGGAGGACGGCGTGTGGCTTATGGAGATCAAGGCGCCCGGCGCGATGCCGCTGTGGCTGACGGACGCACTCACACGCCTGCAGATTTATCCCACATCCTTTTCAAAATACGGGCGCGTGTATACCCGTAATCATCGGAGACAGCAGGAAGCGCTGTCGAAATCAGAGGAGGAATCCGTATGTTCACAAGTATCCTGAATGATGTTGCCACCGGCATGACGACCCAGCAGATGCTGCTGTGTATCGGCACGTCGCTCGGTCTGGGCGTTTTGATCGCGCTCGCGTATTGGCTGGGCGGTCGCGCGTCGAAGCCGCTGTGCATCGCGCTGATTGTGCTTCCTGCCATCGTGCAGACCGTGATCATGATGGTCAACGGCAACGTCGGCGCAGGCGTGGCGGTCATGGGCGCGTTCAGCCTGGTGCGTTTCCGTTCGGTTCCCGGCAGTGCGCGGGAAATCAGCTTCATCTTCCTCGCGATGGCGGTCGGTCTGGCGACCGGCATGGGTTATCTCACTTTTGCGGTGGCGATTGCACTGGTGCTGTGCGTGGTGCTGGTGGTTCTGGGCAAGATCCCGTCCAACGTCTCCAAAAAGCAGGAAAAGATTTTGCGTGTCGTGATGCCCGAGGATCTTGATTACACGGGTGTGTTTGATGATATCTTCGAGGAATACACGCATTCGTGGGAAATCGAGCGCGTCAAAACCACCAATCTCGGCAGTATGTTTGAGGTGCGGTATATCATCGTGCTCAAGGATGCCAAAAAAGAGAAAGACATGATCGATGCGATCCGTTGCCGCAACGGCAACATGACCATCGTGTGTTCGCGGTATGTGGAACCGAACACCCAGCTGTAAGAGGTGATCTGCATTGCATAAACCGATGATCCGTCTGTTGACGGCACTTGTAGTGATAACGCTGTGTCTGTCCTCCTGCGGGGACAGCGGCTCGTCGTCCTCTCCCGATGACACTTCAAATGCGCCCGTGTCGTCGACGGACAACAACATCGCCGATCTTGACGGGGATGCGGCATGGACCGACGAGGATAAAAATCACACACCCGATACGACCGATGCTGCTGTTATCACGCTGGCAGACAGCGGCAGTACCGTCAGCGGCGACGGCGCCACCGTCGAACAGCATGTGGTGACGGTCACGGCAGGCGGAGTGTACGTTGTCAAAGGCGCGTTGTCCGACGGACAGCTTCGCGTGGAAACCGACGATCCACAAACAGTACATCTGGTGTTTGACGGCGTGACGATTCACAGCAAAACGACCGCACCGCTCTTTGTCCGCCGTTCCTCTAAAACCATCCTCACCTTGGCGGCAGGATCGGACAATACGCTGTCAGACAGCGCCGATGCAGTGTTTGAGGACACAGAAAACGAAGAGCCGAGCGGCACGCTGTTTTCCAAATCCGATCTGACGATCAACGGCGGCGGTGCGCTGACCGTGCAGGCGGCGTTCCGTGACGGCATTGTGTCCCGCGACGGTTTGAAGCTCGCGGGCGGCACGGTGACGGTGAATGCTGCGGATGATGCGATCATGGGTCGCGATTATGTGTTGGTCGGTGGCGGCGAATATCGGCTGTCCGCCGCGGGCGACGGTATAAAAAGCACCAACGATGCGGGTGAGACGGTCGGTTTTGTCCGCATGGAAGACGGTGCGGTGACGATCGACAGTCTCAAAGACGGTGTGCAGGCGGCGTCCGCGATCACGCTGACAGGCGGCTTACTGAACGTCACGGCGGGCGGCGGCAGTCAGAACGGCACCGCCAACAGCCATCATGATTTCGGCTGGGGTACGCAGAGTGCCGACAGCGAAAGCGTCGGCAAAGGACTCAAAGCCGTCACGGCGCTGACTGTTTACGGCGGCACGGTGTCGGTGAACGCGGCGGATGACGCCGTGCACAGCAACGGGTTGATTACGATTGTCGGCGGTGACATCACCGCTTCGGCGGGCGATGACGGCGTACACGCCGATACAAGCGTCACCATCGATGGCGGCAAGCTGTCCGTCACCGACAGCTACGAAGCGTTGGAAGCCGCCACCATCACGATTCACGGCGGCGACATCTCGCTGACCGCGTCTGACGACGGCATCAATGCGTCGGCAGGTACCGACGGCTCGACAGGTGACCCCGGCGGGCAGGATCCGTTTGCATCGGATGATTCGCGCTTTATCATCGACGGCGGCACACTGTATGTCGATGCAGGCGGCGACGGACTGGATTCCAACGGTACGATGGAAATGAACGGCGGTGTTGTCTCGGTGTGCGGTCCGTCGAACAGCGGTAACGGCACCTTTGATTTCGGGGCATCCTTTGCCGTGAACGGCGGCGCACTCATCGGCATCGGCAGTATGGGTATGGCGCAGACGCCCACATCCGTCGCGCAAAACAGCATTGTATGGGGCGGATGCTCCCTGCAAAGCGGTGACACCCTGACGGTGACGGATGCCGACGGCACGACGGTTGCAACGCTGGTATCGGCGCGCACCGCACAGTGGGCGTATATTACCTCCCCCGATTTGAAGGAAGGCGAGACCTACACCCTGACAGACGGCGCGTCCACGCAGACGGTGACCTTGCAAAGCGGCATGAACACCGTCGGCACCGCTTCGGGCGGTATGATGGGCGGTCCCGGCGGAATGGGCGGTCCTGGTGGTATGGGCGGTCCGGGCGGACGCCATCCCGGTTATTACACCTATGAATAAAGACATAAGAAAACCGCATCTGTTCCATTCGCTTGAACAGATGCGGTTCTTTTATTCCTCATATACGATTTTAGCGGAGAAGATGCCGTCCTCGTAGCTGAGGATCAGCTTGCCGCCCGTGTTCGCGGCAAGACGGCTGACCTTACTGAGTCCGATGCCTTGGTGACGCCCGCCTTTGGTGGTAAACCGCTGTCCCGTGAGCAGTTGATCCATATTCGGCGGCGTACAGGGATTCTGAATGCACAGCAGATGCCGATGCCGATCGTTCTCCGTCGGCTCGCAGGACAGGATCACGCGGATAAAGCGATGACCCTCGGCGGTCCGTACGCCGTCGAACGCGTTGTCCATCAGGTTGTCGACCATTTCCACCAGTTCGTAGTTCCTGACGGGGAAATGCGGCAGAAGCGGCGTCGCATCGATGATAAACAGCACCTTGGCGGCGGAAGCTTCGGCGCGGCGTCCGTACAAAATGGCACGCAGGGTCGGGTCGTCAAGATGCAACAGGATTTCATCCTTTTCCGACCGCTCGAGCAGTTCTTCGCAGTAGCGGTCGACCTCCTGCACCAATCCGTCCGTGTCGCCGCGCTCGCAGTAGACGTGCACTGTGTTGCGCAGGTAGCGGATATGTTTGTTGAAATCGTGCGTGTTCTGGCGGCTTTCGTCGATAAAACGATTGAGATCGGTCATGCGATCGGCGGTGCTCCGCAGGCGTGTGCGTTTCTGTTCCTTGTGAATGATCCACGCGGTGATGCCGATGAACAGAAGCCCCAACAATGCCATGACGTACGGGATCAGAAATATGACCTCTACGCCGGTAATATGCCCGACGCGAAACGGCGTCGCCGCGGCGATCAGAAATGACCACAACATAAACGGACATACAACCGCACTGCATATAATGCGTAGGGTCAGCGCGTGCCGCTCTGTAAATGCCGCTACATTCCATCGGCGCATCGCCGCGAGTAACAGTGCCGCCGCGGCAATCGGCAAATGAATGCCCAGCCACGCAGGCACAGCATCGGGCATGAGGGCGCCGAGCAATAACAGTAACCCCTGATGGGCGGTGTAAGCATACACCGCCGTCCACAAGCGTGTGCTGACATACACATCGCGGAAACCGATGAAGATCACCAGCAAAAACAGCATCAGTTCAAACGGATAAAACGCCATGACCGACGAGAGCTCCCACAAAGCGAAGGATGGTCCTGTCAACAGGCTCCACAGATCGGAATAACCGCTCGCTTCCTGGATGGCACGGACGGTCATATGATAGCAAAACAGTGCTGTTGTGTGCACCAATCCGACGATGGCGTGGCGTTTGAGCGGCAAGCGTGTGCCGCTGAATGCCTGCCATAGCCCGAGCAATGCCATGGTATCCACGGCATAATACAGCAGTGAAAATAACACCTGTGTCGTTCGCATATCGCGTCCTCCTTGTTATAAAAATTCTTTCAGACGATCCCGATAGCGGTTGCCGACGGGCTTTGGAATGTCATCGTGAAACAGAAGCACCTCGCCGCGATTTTTCTCCAGGGTCAGTTGTCGGATCTGATGCACGTTGATGATCACCGACCGATAGATCTGACGCAGATGCGTGATGCCCAGGCGCTCGACGTCGGCAAGGAGCGTTTTGAAACAGCCGTGACTGCTTTTGAATGTCATCGTCTGTCCGTCGGTATACTGCACGTTCAGCTCCGATCGGATCAGCTCGATGCAACGCACGCGGTACGGATCCACCTCCACAAAGCCACCCGATGCTGTCGGTACGGTCAGTTTCACGTCGGCATATGCCTGCGCGAGAAACCTCTCAATGCCCAGCAACCGTCCGACCTTGTTGGTCAATGCCTCGGTTGAGAAAGGCTTGGATAGAAAGCCGCCGTGTTCGACGGTGGACAGGACGTACTGCGAATAATGGGAATACATGCTGATAAACAGGATCGGCGTGCGGCGATAGCGCTCGTCGAGCCGCCATTGTTGCGCCAGGCGCAGACCCGAGCTTTCCTGCCTCCCGAGTTCAATGTCCAATATAAACAAATCCACCGTGCAGCTGTCGGCAAGGGCGATGGCCTGCGCGGCGGTTTGGGTTGTGAGTACCTCGGCGGAAATCGCCGTTGCCAATGCCTCCAGATGCGGCATCAATTCGGTTATATGATCGTCCAGACAAAGGATCACGGGCGTTGTCTTCACATCCATCACCTCCATGCCTTATGATACCGCAAACGGTTCGCGCCGTCAACGCTGTCGACGCGAACGGAGAAAACGCTCCACTCGTGCCGATAATCTTGTGTTTTGCCACGCGATGTGGTATAGTGGGTGGCGAAAGGACGTGATTTCGTGAAGAAGTTTTCCGTTCGTGCGTCGTGGATGCTCTACGGCATCGCCATGATCCTGGTGGGCGTACTGCCGTTTGTGAGAACCTTCGTACCGCATTGGCTGTGGAAGCTGGTACCGGATTTCCCGCGAATGATGTACGGCTTTTACGCCGCAGGCATACGGATTGACACCGATTTGTTCTGGGGTGTATTTTTATTTGTAATGTCGGGTGCGTTTGTCATCTACGGCATTGTCTGCATCGTCAGCGCGTACACGAAAGCCTGGCAAACGCATACGCTCGCGCAAAGTGTATCCTCCAAAACGATCACGCTCGCGGCGCTTTTCGGCTTCCCGATCGGTGTGGCTGTGACGTGTATGCTTGTGACGGTGCATCTGTTGTCGGGATCCGAGAAGTATCCGCTGGATGATTTTTGCGGCACGCTCGGGGCGGTCGTGAGTTATATACTGGCAGTGGTGATGCTGATTTTGTATGCACACGCACGTCGCCGCCCGTTTGTGAAGAAGGGACTGGTTTTTGAAATCGGCGTCATGTTCTTCGGGATCCTGATCGGCTCGTGGATACTCAGCGTGTCTTACGGTCTGATCGAAGTATGGGAGGACAACCACGGCTATATCAACGCCCTTGTCGAACGGATTGTCGGACCGGCGCGATAAAAATTTACAAATCGGGGGTTTACAAATCCGGAAATTGTGGTATACTGTTAATGTCAAAGAGGGAGTAGTTGCACATCGCTTCGGCGATGTGTTGCGGCATTCGTCATCTCGGCGAAAAGCCCGGGTGTCGCGCAATGAAGGTTGAACAAGACTTTTTGTACGCACATATCGTGCGTGCAAAAAGTCTTTTTTATTATGCGAAAGGGGTTTTGTAGGATGAAACCTGCGTATCAGATTCCCAAAGCCGAACTGACGACCGAGGCGTTTCAAACGAGCGGTCTGACAGCGGATCAGGCGAAAGAAAACCTGGAAAAGCACGGTGCCAATGTGCTCAGTGAGCAAAAGAAGAAAAGCGTGGCGGCGGTCTTTTTCGGACAGTTTGCCGATCTGCTCGTCATCATTCTGATTGCCGCGGCGCTTATTTCGATGGTATCGGGCAACGTGGAAAGCACCATCGTGATTCTGGCGGTCATTCTTCTTAACGCGGTGCTCGGCACGGTGCAGTATGTCAAGGCGCAAAAATCGCTCGATGCGCTCAAAGCGCTGTCCTCGCCGCAGGCGAAGGTCCTGCGCGACGGCGTAAAAAAAGAGATCCCCGCCGCGCAGGTGGCCGTGGGGGATATCCTGTTGCTGGAAGCGGGCGATCTGATTGCCGCAGACGGTCGCATTCTGGAGCACGCATCGTTGCAGGTCAACGAAAGTTCGCTGACGGGCGAATCCACGAACGTGGATAAAACCGACGAAGACATTTCGGAAGAGCGCGCGCTCGGCGACCGCATCAATATGGTATTTTCGGGTACGCTCGTGACCTACGGACGCGCGACGGTGCTGGTGACGGCAACGGGTATGCACACCGAAATGGGACATATCGCCGACCTGATGAACGCCACCAAGGAAAAGAAAACTCCGCTTCAGGTCAGCCTGGATGCGTTCAGTAAAAAGCTCGCGGCGGGTATTCTGGCAATCTGCGCGGTGGTGTTTGCGCTTCGCCTGTGGCAGGCATGGCCCTTTGAACAGGGCTGGCAGATGCCGGTGCTGGACTCGCTGATGTTTGCCGTGGCACTGGCGGTGGCGGCGATCCCTGAAGCGCTTTCGTCCATCGTCACCATTGTGCAGGCGATGGGTACGCGCAAAATGGCGCAGGATAACGCCATCATGAAGGAACTCAAGGCGGTGGAAAGCCTTGGGTGTGTGTCGGTCATCTGCTCGGATAAGACGGGCACGCTCACGCAGAATAAAATGACCGTACAGGATGTCTATGTCGACGGACGGCGTATGCGTCCGTCTGCGATGGATATGGCATTTGCTTCCCAGCGCCATCTGGTGTATACGGCGGTGCTGGATAACGATTCGTCGATCGACGACGGCAAGATCATCGGCGATCCGACCGAAGCCTGCTTGTTGCCGATGGCGCTCAAAGCGGGACTTGCCAAATGCGGCACGTCGGTGGACGCGCTTCGCCGTCAACATCCGCGCACGGCGGAACTGCCGTTTGATTCCGACCGCAAGCTGATGAGCAGTGCCTACGTCATCGACGGCGAGGCGGTGGTGTATACGAAGGGCGCGCCCGACGTGTTGCTGTCGCGTTGTGTATCCATCGCCGTGGGCGGGGAGGTACGCCCGCTGACCGCGCATGACCGCGCCGCGATTCTGGCGCAAAACGAAGAATTCTCCGAAAATGGTCTGCGTGTGCTGGCGTTCGCTTACAAGCCCGACGACGGTCAGCTCACGCTTGCCGCCGAACGTGATTTTGTGTTTCTCGGTCTGGTGTCGATGGCGGATCCGCCCCGTCCCGAATCGGTGCAGGCGGTCGCAGACGCCAAAGCGGCGGGCATCCGCACGATCATGATCACGGGTGACCACGCCGTGACTGCCAAGGCCATCGCTAAACAGATCGGTATTTGCGGCGATGAGGAGCTTGCCGTCACCGGTATGCAACTCGACGCGATGACCGATGCCGAGCTCGACGAACAGCTCGAGCGCATTGCTGTTTACGCCCGCGTATCCCCCGAAAATAAGATCCGCATCGTGGATGCGTGGCAACGTCGCGGATGCATTGTGTCTATGACGGGCGACGGCGTCAACGATGCGCCTGCGCTGAAAAAGGCGGATATCGGTGTCGCCATGGGCATCACGGGCACCGAGGTGTCCAAGGATGCCGCATCGATGATTTTGAGCGATGACAATTTTGCGACGATCATCAAAGCGGTCGAAGGCGGACGCAGTGTCTATCGCAACATTCTCGGCGCTGTGCAGTTCCTGCTGTCGGGCAACCTTGCCGCGATTATCGCGGTGCTCATGTGCACACTTGCCGCCCTGCCGACACCCTTCCAGCCTGTGCACCTGTTGTTCATCAACCTGCTCACCGACTCGCTCCCGGCGCTCGCCATCGGCATGGAGCCGTCCGATCGTTCGCTCCTGCGTCAACCGCCGCGCAACGTCAAGGAAGGCATCTTCACGAAGAGCTTTGCGACGCAACTCCTGTCCTACGGCGGCATGATCGCTGCTGTGACGATGGCGGCATTCTTCATCGGGTTGCGAGTGGATGCGATGACCGCCTCTACGATGGCGTTTGCCACTCTGACGCTGGCACGTCTGTTCCACGGCTTTAACTGCCGTCATGCGCGTTCGCTGGCGGCGGTCGGTCTCAAAAGCAACCCCTACAGCATCGGCGCCTTTTTCCTCGGCGTGGTACTGCTCGGTACGGTGCTGTTTGTGCCGTTCCTGCAAGGGGTGTTCATGGTGACACCCGTGAACGGTCTGCAACTGCTGTGGATTGTGCTCCTTGCCGCCGCTCCGACGGTTGTTGTGCAGTTTGTCCGCATGATCCGTGAAATCAAAAACGACGCATAAAATAAAAAATTCCGTGCGATGCTTCGCACGGAAATTTTTTATGTGGTTTTGCGCCGCTGTTGCCGCAAAAGCAAGGTGCGCAGACGCGGACGGTTGTAGCGTTGCACCACCACGAATACGGTATCGAACAGTGCCGCGGCAACGGATGTGCAAAAGAATGCCCAGAACGTGCCGAACGGTACGGTGGCGATCAGCGGCAAAAACGACAGCACGATGATTGTTTCGTGGACGCGCTCGGAATGGCAGGTGGAACACAGCAGTTCCTCCACCGAGTGTTGTTTGATATCAAAGGTGTCGGGCGCATAGGTCGGGACGTGCTCCTTCCACGCTTTCACGCGAAGCGCTTTATACAGCGGCTTTTCAAACCGTCTTTCCCGATACCACGCGGCATCGGGATCGATGCGGAATTCCAGCGGACTCCATGCCGCGCCGACTGCCAGGCGCATCGCAAAATGATAAAAACACGTGCCTGCGGTGATGGCGAGGGTTTCGATCCACTCCGTCGGGCAGAGACAATACCATCCGATCAGCGCCGCTGTGAGTATCCCGCTGACGATCGCACAGCCGATCATGGTCTTTTTCATAGGGTTCGCTCCTTCCGGACATCGGCGGCGATGAATGCGGCGACGCTGTCCTCGTTGTGATGTCCGATCACGGCGGTGGCGATCGCCTGAAGTGACGGGTCGGCGTTGGCAACGGCATATGCCTCGTCGGCAATGCCGAACAGATCGATGTCGTTGACACCGTCGCCGAACACGACGAGACGCTCCGCTCCCAGCATCGCCTTCAACTGTACGGCGGCATTCGCTTTGGAGGCGCCGCGCGGCAGGCATTCGAGCCACGGCTCGCCTGTGTAAGGATCGGTCGAGAACAGACACCGCGTCTGCTCTTGCAACAGGGCGTGCGCACGGGATAACCGTTCGCGGTCTCCGATGCAGGTAAAGTAAAAGATATCGCCGCGCATCAGCATCGCCTCGTCGGCGATGGGGTGACAGCGCTCGTCGGTTTGACGGGTGGCGAGAAACGCCGAAGCCGCCGCCGTCTGGCGGTCGGGTACATACGAAAACCGTTCCCGTCCGTTTTGAAAGCTGTAGACGATCGGCGACACACCGACGGCGGTCAGAGCGGCGAACACGCGCGATGCTTCGTCGGTATCAAATCCGTGTTGCCACAGGATATCGCCCGTGCGATGATCTTTGATCATCGTCCCGTTGTACACGATCGCGGGAAAGGCGGCGTGAAGCCCTTCGGTCACGCCCCTGGCGGTGTGGAAGGAGCGTGCCGTAGCATAGGAAAACAACGTGCCGTCCCCGATGAGGGCGTTCAGAATGCGGCAGGTTTCCGCCGACAATTGCTGATCGCTCTGAAGCAACGTGCCGTCGAGATCGGATACATAGAGTGTGCGTCGCATGGCGTCAGCCCTCGCGCTTGGGCATCGGACGGTATTTCCCCGTAAAGCGGGTCACGCGGATGCGGATGACGCTCACAACGCTGACCATTTTTTCGGTGAAGGAAAACTCCTGTCCTGTTTGCGTTTTCATCAGGCAGGACAGGCCGAACTGCTTGTCGGCGGGATCTTCCAGAATCTCCGCCGTGCCGACACCCATCACCGAGCTGTATGCCAATCCGTAGCGGCACGCTACATCGCCGTCAAAGGGTTGCACGTCGCATTCCAGCGTAAAGCACACCTTGGGGTTGCGGCGCATCACATCCAGCTTGCGTCCGCGCATCGCACCGTGCAGATAGAGTGTCAGCTGTCCGTCTTCCAGCGTGTAGCCGTAGTTCATCGGCACCACGTACGGCTCGTCGCCGTCGACGAGTCCGATGTGGGCATATTTGGCGGTCGCGAGAATGCGCTCGATTTCCCGAAGATCGGTGATCTCCCGTTCGCGTCGTGTCAATCCGTTTGTCATAGTTTTTCGCATCCTTTCCAAGGGGAACTCTTTTCTCTAATCATACCGCGAAATGTCCCGATCATCAAGCGGTTTTTGAAAAAAAGCGTCGCGAGCGGTCGGAGATCGGCGTGCAAAAAAATCCCGCAGACAATCGGTCTGCGGGATAGGGTATCGGATAACGGTCGGTTATGCCTGCGGTCGACGCGTCAACAGCGCAACGCTTTCAACATGCGCCGTGAAGGGGAACATGTCCACGGGCTGAATGGCTTTGACTTTGTAGCCGCCGCGGCACAGGGTGTGCAGATCGCGTGCGAGCGTTTCGGGGTTACAGGAGATGTAGACGATCCGTTCGGGGGCCAGTGTGAGGAGACTTCTGAGGAATTTGCCGCTGCATCCGGCGCGGGGCGGGTCGGTAATGACCACATCGAAGGATTCACCGTTTGCCGCCGCTTTGTCCATAAAAGCGCCGGCATCGGCGGCAAAAAAGCGGATATTTCGGATGCCGTTTGCCTCGGCGTTGACGACAGCATCCTTCACGGCGTCCCGATTGGATTCCACGCCGATGACCTCTTTGGCGTGTCCTGCCATAATCAGACCGATCGTGCCCGTGCCGCAGTAGGCGTCCAGCACGCGTTCATTTCCGTTCAGGCGCGCAAAGGCAAGCGCTTTTCGGTAGAGCACTTCGGTCTGTTCGCGATTGACCTGAAAGAAGGATTTCGGGCTGATGCGGAACCGAAGCCCGCATACCTCGTCGGTGATGAATCCATCACCGTAGTACACCTCGCTTTGCCCGCCGAGCATCAGCCCTTTGTCGGTATCGTTGATGTTGCGCACCACGGTTTTGATTTCGGGATGCGCCTGCAACAGTTTTTTCAGGAACATACTGCGGCATCGGAAATCGCCTTTGGTGGTAACCAGTACCACCATCACGTCGCCGTTTTTTGCGGTGCGCACCAGTACATGACGCAGAAAGCCTCGCCCCGTGCGGTTGTCGTAGGCGTGAACATTGAGGGATTCGCAAAGCCGACGGATCGTCACCACGATGTTGTCGGCGGTTTCGTTTTCCAACAGACAAGTATCCACGGGGACGATGTTGCCTGTTGCGGATTGATAGACGCCCGAAATGACACGTCCGTGGCGAAAGCCGAACGCCGCCTGTACTTTGTTACGGTAATGAAACGGGTATTTCATCCCGATGATTTCTTCAAGGAATGTGAAACGTCCGAGCAGTTTGACGAGCCTTGCCTGCTTGAAGGACAGTTGTTCTTCATATTCCATATTCTGCAGTTGACATCCACTGCATTTTTTCGCATGAGGGCAAAGCATACGCATACCGCCTTTATCATAATTGGTGAGAAGCGCGCGTCAGCAACGCGACACTCTCGACATGCGCGGTGCGGGGAAACATGTCCACCGGGGTGACGTGCATGGTTTCGTAGCCGTGTTCGGCAAAGACCGCGCAGTCGCGGGCGAGCGTCGCAGGGTCGCACGAGACATACACCACGCGGTCGGGGTTCATACGATCGATCGTGTCGATGAGGGCTTTGTCGCATCCCTTGCGCGGGGGATCAATCACCACCACCGTCGGGCAAAGCCCTTCGGCGGCGAGCTGTGCCGCGGCATCGGCGGCGTCTGCACATATAAAGCGGGCATTGTCGATGCCGTTTGCCGCCGCGTTGCGCTTGGCATCCTCGACGGCAGGTGCCACGATTTCCACGCCGATGAGCTGTCGGACACGATGTGCCATCGTCAGCCCGATGGTGCCCGTTCCGCAGTACAGATCCAGCAGGATGTCGTCGGGCTTCAGATCGGCGGCATCGGCGGCGAGGGTGTACAGCCGCTCCGCCTGATCGCGGTTGACCTGATAAAACGAACGGGGCGAGAGGGAGAAGCGCATCCCGCACAGTTCGTCGGTAACGGCGGTCGGTCCGTACAGTGCAAAGGTGTTGTTGCCGAGAATCACATTGGTGCGCTCACGGTTGAGATTGACGCAGACCGAGGTGACGCCGTCCACCTCGCGAAGCGACCGCACCAGCTCGTCGGCGGCGGGCAGCTTGCCGCTCGTGCATACGAGGCACACCATGATTTCTCCCGTTTTTTCGGCTTGACGCAGATAAATATGACGCAAGAGCCCGCGATGGGTCTGTTCATCGTACGGTGCAACGCGGAATGTCGTGATCCATGCCGCGACGCGGTCCAGAATGTGTCCGAACACGGGCGGTTGGAGCGCACAACGGCGCTCATCGATCACGCGGTGACTGCGCGGGGCAAAAAAGCCGATGAGCGGCGCGTCGCAGGTGCCGCTGACGGGATACTGCGCTTTGTTGCGGTAACCGTCGACGCGGTCACTGCCGACGATGGGACGCAGGGGCGGTGTCAGCCCGCCGATGCGCGCAAACGCATCTTCCACGCGCTTGGTTTTGACACGGAGCTCTGCGTCATATTGCATATGGCGATAGACACAGCCGCCGCATTTGCCGAAGGCGGGACAGGTGTTGTCCAGACGGTCGGCGGACGGCGTGAGTATGTCCTCGACAATGCCGTAGGCAAAGCGTTTTTCCACCTTCACGATGCGGCAACGGATGACGTCGCCGATCGCCGTGAGCGGCACAAATACGGCGACGCCCCGATCTTCGCCGCTTTCAATATGTCCGACGCCGTTTCCCTCGGCGGTCATGCCGGTGATGCACAGCGTGGTGATGTCGTTTTTTCGAAGTGTCATAGCATTCCATCCTTCGGGTGTATTCCATATGGGTATCATATCAAAAAAGGTGACGGAATGCAAGGTTGCTTTTTTTTGGAAAACAGGATATAATAGCGATACTATCAAAAAGGAGAGTCTGCCTTATGCGTAAAGATACCTGGAAACGCGTGTTCACGCTGTTTTATGTATTTTTCAAAATCGGAGCGTTCACCTTCGGCGGGGGCTACGCGATGGTGCCGCTCATCGAGCGCGAGGTCGCGGAGCGCCGCGGCTGGATCACGTCGCAGGATATGCTCGATATCATCGCCATCGCGGAATCCACCCCCGGTCCGATCGCGATCAACACCGCGACCTTTGTGGGCTACAAGACAGCGGGTGTGATCGGAGCGATGGCAGCGACCGTCGGTACGGTATTACCGTCGTTTGTCATCATTTCGGTGATATCGCTGGTGCTCGCTGAGTTCCGCGATCTGCGCGTGGTGCAGTATGCGTTCAACGGCATCCGCGCGGGTGTGCTGGCGCTGATCATCAAAGCACTGTGGTCGATGTATAAAAAATGCCCGAAATCCCCCGTGGCATATATCATCATGGCGGTCAGCTTTGCGGTGGCGGCGTTTACCGACATCAATATCCTGTTTATCATTCTCGGCGCGGCGCCTGTCGGTCTTGTCACGTCGCTTTGCATGGCAAGGAGGGAACGTTCATGATTTATCTGGAGTTGTTCGTCACCTTCTTCCTCATCGGTGCGTTTACGTTCGGCGGCGGCTATGCGATGCTCCCGCTGATTCAGGAGCAGGTCGTGGCACACGGCTGGATGGAAGCGTCGCAGATCACCGATTTTATCGCGGTCAGCGAAAGCACGCCCGGTCCGTTTGCGATCAATATTTCAACCTACGTCGGCATGGAAATGGGCGGCTTGGCGGGCGCGGCGTGCGCAACGCTCGGTGTGGTGTTGCCGTCGTGTATTGTGATTCTGATCGTCGCCCGTTGCTATGAGGCGTTCAAAAACAGCCGCGTGGTGGCGGGATGCATGTCGGGACTTCGCCCGGTGGTGGTCGGACTGATCGGCTCGGCGGTGTGGACGATGGCGGCGGATGCCTTTTTCCCGGCGGGCGTGTCGTTTGCGGCGGTGATGACGATGGCATTCGTGGTATCGGCGGTCATTTTTGCGGTGATGCTGGTGCTGGCGTTCCGCAAGGTCAGTCCCGTGTTGATGATTCTGTTGTCCGCGGCGCTGGGCATCGCGGGCGGCTATGCACAAGCCTATTTTTACGGATAAAAACGGAGGTGACGGCGATGAAACGAGCCGCGGCGATTATCCTGTTGCTTGCCGTCTTGTTTTGCGGCTGTTCGCAGGATACGGCGGTGGTCGGTCAATGGGTCAGCGACGACAATCCCGCCTATTATTTCGAGTTGTATGAGGATCAAACCTGCGTGATGTTCGATGCCGAGGACGAATGGGTGTCCTCGGGTACTTACCGCGTGGACGATCAACAGGTGTACTTTCAGATGGATACGGGCTCGTTTACGTGGGTGCGCGTCGGCGCGGCCATGAAGTTTGAAGCGGGACAGTCCGTGACGGAATATCACCTGGTACCATAAGTGAATAGACCGAAAAGCCGTTGCCGGAAGGGAACGGCTTTCATTTATATGTTGCACCCGAAAAAACGCGAAATAACTCTTGATAGATCGGGTAATAAATGCTATAATTATTAATATATACGCATTTTTAGCAAGGGGGCGACCGAAGGCGTGGAACAGGAACAAGCATCCCGCGTGGCAAACGCCCTTTGTGCATGGTTTGAACAGGAACGTCGCCTGCTTCCATGGCGCATTGAGCCGACGCCGTACCGTGTGTGGGTGTCGGAGATCATGCTCCAGC
>JAZQHP010000048.1:0-7933 GCA_045540655.1 Acutalibacteraceae bacterium | reverse complement strand
AAGGTGGGGGACATCACCAACGATTTCTCCATCTCGGGTATCAAATCCGCCTTCAACAACAACGGCATGCAATGCAAATGGATGGCATCGGATATCGGTATCATGCAAAAGCTGTCCACCCGCGTGGAAAACGGCGAGACCTGGTACTATACCGCCGCTTACTGCTGGCAGCATAACTTTATCATCAAGAGCCGCGACCTCGTTACCTGGGAATATGTCGCGATGCCCGATTTCGATAATCAGAGTGAGTATGAGAATGCCGCCTATGTCGTGGACGATAAGGTGTTTTATTTCGTGCGCCAGTACGACGGCAACTCCACCAGCGAAAAATGCACGACCGGCTTCCTCACTTACTACGATTTAAATCAAAAGACCTGGGCGGCACCCTTGGAGATCAAGGATTGCCAATCCCGTTCGGACTTCTTTATGTACGGCGGCGAGCTGTACCTTGTGCACGCGCCGAAAAACCGCAACGGTATTGGTATCGTGCGCATCGACCGCGACAACATCGCGAACAGCCAAGCGGTGATCGTGGCGGATATGGGCGGCTCCTGTTTCTATCCGTATACCAAAGTATACGGCGATGAGCTGTACCTGTCCTACACCGTCGCGCGTACCGACATTCGGCTGACCAAGCTGGATCTGGGCAACTATTTCCCCGATGCCGCTTCGGATGCCATTATCCAAAACGGCGACTTTGAAGCGCAGGCCACCAACGGTTGGGAAAGCGCCGCCGCGTATATCAAGCCCGGTGTCGGCTATAACGGCAGCACGGGTATCCATTTTGATTTTTCCGGCTGGACGCGTGTCAACTACCTGTCCGCGGAAAACTGGAACTTAGAACCCAACAGCACCTACCGCATCACCTACCGCGCCAAGGGTCAGCCGATGTGCTTGTTCTTCGGCACGAGAACGGATGTCAGCGGCCCGTCGGTGTCCAACGGCTCCAAGGTGTTGGACGGGCAATGGTGCACCCGCATCGTGTATTTCACCACGAGCGATAAGCCGAGCATCAAGAACCTGTATTTCGGCCGTTCCAGCGGCTCGGTATCGGGCGATACCTACATCGACGATATCGTGGTGGAAAAGGTCGATAAGAATTTAGACCGCATCGTCGGCGGCGACATGGAAGAGGAATCCATCGGCTTCTTAAACGCCCTCGGTAATACGGGCCCCACCTATGTGGCGGATCCCGTGGCGGGCGGCACGCACGGTACGGTCATGCAGTTTACCAAGGACGGACAGGGATATTATAACTTCCTGCGCTTTACCAAGGGCCGTACCTTCAAATTCAGCTTTGACCATTACGGCGCTCCGTTCAGCTATAAATTCGAAAAGATCGTGGATATTGCGCCTACCGATTGGCATCAGACGGAGACTGACGCCGCATGGACGCACTATGAATATGTGTTCTCCACTCCCGGTACCGACGGTGTGGAGACTTCGGGCGATGCCGCGCAGTACAGCCTGTGCCTGAGCAGCGATATCGGCGCGTACATCGACAATGTCTCGCTGGTGGAATTGCCGAGCGTGGAAAGCGTAACACTGTCCTCTGCTCAGCTGTCGCTGCTGCCCGGCAAGACGGCAACGCTCACCTATACACTTAACCCCGCCAATGTGGCGCTGCAGGGCGGTGACCTTATCTGGAAATCGTCGGATACGAGCACGGTCACGGTGGACGAAAACGGCAACCTGCGCGCGGTCGGCAAGGCAGGCACGAGCGCGGTGATCACGGTGTCCAACCTGTGCTTGAGCGCATCCTGCACCGTGTATGTGACCGAAGAGGACGAAACGGTTCTCGCGTTTTTGAATGACAGCGGTGCGGGCGACTATGCCGTGACCGATGCGAACTTTGATAAGCTGATCAAAGCGGAAGCGGCATGGAATGCGCTGACGGCGGCACAGCAGGCGCGTGTGAACGAGCTGTTGCCGAACGGCCGCGACTATGCGGCGCTGCTCGCGAAAGCGAAGGCGGTACAGCCGCAGATGGCGGAAGCGTTTGTCCGTCACTATGCGTTTACCGACAAGGGTGCGATCACGGCGGCAGTTTTTGAAAACTGTCTGTGGATCGCCACTGCCGCCGACGAATGGAACGCGTTCAGCGATTCCACCAAAGCGGCGATCGACGAACAAGCCACCGCGCTGTGCGGTGTCACCTTTACCAAGCTGTTTGCGGATGCGACGGCGCTGATCCCCGAAACCGATCCCGATAACCGTCCCGGTGTCAACGGCGGCGGCGCGGCGGAGGACGAAACCGCCGCTTCGGATGTGACGGTCAACGAATATGCCGGCACGGTCGGCCCGGTGGGCAGCCGTATCCTGCTCGCGCTTGTCGCCGCTGTTGTGGCAGCGGCGGTGCTGGCGGCGGTGCTGATCTGGCGCCGCAACGGCCGCGCGATGCGGATGCTCTCGCTGTTTTTGGCTATGTGCCTGACCCTCGGTCTGGTGTGCGTGGCTCCGATCGGTGTCGGTGCCGCCACGCTGTCGGGCGACTGGCGCGATCCCGATGCTGTACCGCCCGTGACGGATTATGCCTATTCCATCGCGTTGGTGGGCGATACGCAGGTCATCACGGACAAATACCCCGACGGCCTTGCCACCATCTACGATTGGATTCTGGATAACAAGGACGCGAAAAACATTCAGTTCGTAGCGGGTCTCGGCGATATCACCGAAACCAATGTGGTCGCCCAATGGGATCTTGCGCGTGAGCAGGTTATGAAGCTGCAGGGCGTGATCCCGTTTTCGGTGATCGTCGGTAACCACGATAACATGAACGGCGACACCGCCAATTTCAACGCGGCATTTCCTGTGGACGAGGTGTTCGCGGGTGTGCCGACCGATGATTACGGCGTGTTTGAAGCGGGAAAACTGGATAACTCGTACTACCTGTTTGAGGTGGGCGAGGTCAAATACATGATGATCGCGCTGGAATTCGGTCCGCGCCCCGAGGTGCTCCAATGGGCGGGTGAACTGTGCGATACCTATGAGGATCGCAATGTCATCGTGACCACGCACGCGTACCTGGACGGCAACGCGAATATCATGGACGAAAACTCCGCAGGCAGCCCGCACTTGAAGGGCGGCTATGAAACCACCTACGGTACCACCATCTGGGAAGAGCTCGTGTCCCCGCACGACAACATCGTGCTGGTGGCGTCGGGCCATGTGACGGCGGATAAGAGCACCATCAAGCAAGAGGTCGGCAAATACGGCCAGACCGTCACGCAGATCGTGTGTAACCCGCAGACCATCGATGCACAGTTAAAGCCCAGCGGAATGGTGACCATGCTGTACTTCTCCGAGGACGGCACCACCATGACGCTGCAGGATTATGCAACCATTCAAAAGCAATTTTACGGCGAGCCGGTCACCGTGACGGTCGACAAGGCACAGCATCGCCATAAGGCCTCCACCGATGCGTTCAGCAGCGACGGCAAGACCCACTGGTATGCCTGCGAATGCGGCGGCAAGGCGGAGGAAGCCCCGCACGCGTGGACCGCGTGGGCGGAGAGCTCTGAAACCAAGCAGGAGCGCGTGTGCGTATTCTGCGGTTATATTGACGAGCTCACCCTCGGCGCGCTGTTCCAAGAAGGGCTGTTACACCGTGCCGAGTACGGCGAATGGCAGCGGGATAACGACTATCATTGGCTGACCTGCTCGTCCTGTGAGGACGAGATCCTGCACAAGGATTCACACGACTGGACGAAATGGATCCAAACGGGCACGACCTCGTCGGCGGTGCCGTCCATCTTCTCGGACGACGTGCCGTTTACCAGCACGCCGTACGATGCCGCCGTCGCGATCACGGGCGAAGCGGGCATCATCAATCCGAACGAGGATACCTTGGCTATCGAGCTCGGTGACCAACTTGCTGCCGAGATCAAGGATAACATCATCGCTGACTTTGAACAGGACGGCGATCAGATGGTGCATGTATCGTCCTTTACCATCGTGGACGACGTCGTGTACATGACGTATTACGCCAACACCGCCACGGCGGGCGAGGATTCCTCGCACCTGGAAGCGCGTTTTGCGTATTGCCCGCTTGCCGATCCGACGGATATCACCACCCTCACGGTGCAAAAGGTCGGTGATACGCTGGAGGGCCGCGAGATCACCAAGGTGTACGACACCATCTTAATGAACAAAAACGACGGTAAGATCTTCGTTATGTGGACGGCGGCGACCACGCAGTATTACCGTTTCTACGCCGTGTTTGATATTGCAACCAAGACGATGGGCGATATCAAGGTCAATCGCTTCAAGGTGGGGGATATCACCAACGATATGTCCATCTCGGGCATCCGTTCGGCGCTCGTCAACAACGGCTATTCCACCAAATGGATGGGCTCGGATATCGGCATCATGCAAAAGCTGTCCGCCCGCGAGGAAAACGGCGAGATCTGGTATTATACCGGCATGTATTGCTGGCAGTTTACCTGTATCATCAAGAGTCGTGACCTCATCACGTGGGAATACGTGGCGGCACCCGATTTCGGCAACCGCAGCGAATACGAAAACGCGACCTTCGTGCTCGGCGACCGCGTATACTATTTCGTGCGCCAGTTCGACGGCACCAACGCCGATAAGGATCCGTACGGATTCTTGACCTATTACGATCTGAACAACAAAACATGGGCAACCCCCGTGTTGGTCAACGATTGCCAGTCCCGTGCTGACTTCTTCCATTACGGCGGCGAGCTGTACTTGGTACACGCGCCGAAGAACCGTAACGGCATCGGTATTTTACGCATCGACCAAACCAACCTTGCTGACAGCGAGGTCGTCGCGGTGGCCGATATGGGGACGCTCTCGGGCGGTTCGTGCTTCTATCCGTACATAATGGTGTACGGCGATACCGCGTACATTTCGTACACGGTACTGCGTCAGCACATCCGTTTTGCAAAATTTGATCTGACCAACTACGTGGAAAAAACAGGGGACAGCATCGTGTTGCCCGAGCCGAACGAAGTCACCGAAGAGGAGACCGAGACCGAAGAAGCGGAACACGATATGGAAGTGTGGACGCGCAAGTGTCCCTGCGGCGCTGTCGAAACCGCTACTTTACCGCTTGGTACGCTCACCGAAGAAGACCGTGACCAAAACCTGATTGCGGGTCAGATCACCGGCTTCGCGCTGTCCTGTTCGTCGGACGACCTCACGCACACCGTGCAGGCAGAGCTCAAAGCGAACACCCGCTACGTATTGCGCGTGACCACGCGCAACGCCGACGGTACGGTGTCGTTCCTCGGCAACACGCTCAAGCTCGACAAGAGCGAGAACTGGCGCGTATATCAGCAGTTCTTCACGCCCGAAACGGCGCTGTCGTCGCTGGATATTACGTTCCACCACAACGGCGCGACGGTCAACACCATGATGGTCATCAACGTGCAGATCTTGGAAGCGCCGACCGACGGTACGTTCAATCTGTTCGCAGGCTCGAGCTTCACCGCTGAGCCGGATATCTTCGCCTTTGACGGCGACGGCGGCGACGGTCCGTATGTCAGCGGAAACGGCTATAACACCGCCGACCCGACCGATCCGTCCAACAGGGTACTGCGTCTGAACAACGGCTCGAGCAACATTTTCCTGCTCAACGACGCTTTCCACGGCTATACGCTGCCGGAGGATAAGATGATCGAGGTCACCTTCCGCCGTACCGGCGCCAACGTCATTCTGCGCAAAGGCTGGTCCACGACGTATACCGCTTATACCAACGACGCCACCAAGGGCACGGCCGCTAATGAATGGCTGACCTATACGTGGTATCTGGATCCCGCTGAGTTTAACGAGGGCAAGGAATGGATGAACCTGTCGGTCAACGCCTACTACGGAAAAGGTACCTATGCCGACAGTGAAGCCTACATCGACGATATCGTCATCCGCGAGATCCCGCATGTAGAATCCATCGGCTTTAAGGATGGCAAGGTCAAGATCAATGCCAACACCACCGAACAGGATCTTGCCGATCAGCTCGTCATCACCCCCGCAAACGGCTTGCCGAGCGAGGTGACGAACCTGACCTGGAGCATTGCCGATAACACGACCTACAAATACAGCTCCGCCTCAGGTGAGTTTGACGGCACCGAAATGACTGCTGTCACGCTGAACGGCACCAAAGCCAAGGTTGCGGGTCTGGGCGCTAACGGCGGCTTAGACACGCTGTGGTCGCTGGCAAATGTCACCCCGACCGTCACCGTCACCAACGGTGCGGGACTTACCGTCACCGCACCCGTGGAATGGGTGTATCCCGAAACGGTGTTTGACATCGATGTGGACACCTTTGCACCCGGACGGAACGATACCTATGAGGTCGTCGATCCCGAGGATCCCGACAACATGGTCATGTCGTTCCCGACGGCATCGGATTTCACGGATTATTTCACGGTGGACACCCTGTTCTTAAAACCCAACACACGGTATCTGCTGACCTATCGCTCCAAGACGACGGCCAACGACAACGGCCGTATTTACGCGTACCTGACCTGCTCGAACGATGTGCTGCAGTATAACAGCACCTCCCGACCGACGCTGACGAGCGATAAGACCACCTCGGAGTGGGTGACCAACTCCATGCTGATCCAGACGGGCGATCAGCCCGCGCTCGACCGCCTGTATTCGCTGATGTTCCAGCGGTACGGCACGGGTACGGTAAATGTGTTGGTCGACGATGTGAAGCTCGTCATGGTACCCGACGATTACAGTCTGGTGCTCGGCGGCGATTTCGAGCACAAGGCACCGACCATGGCGTATTACGACAAGGTCATCCGCAACGGCTTCGGCGAGATCGTACAAGGGGACGAAGCGCTCGGCAACACCACCCAGGTGCTCAAACTCAACCCGAAGGTCACGCGCGGTACCTCTACGGCGATCATGTCGCTCGGTTATTTGAAGAAAAACACCGCGTACAAGGTCACCTTCCGCCACAAGGGCGATGCGGTGGTATTCCATGTCGCGGGCGGCGACGGCTGGGCATCCTCGATCGTGAATGTCGGCTGTCCCGATGCGACATTTGCCGCGACCGACGAGTGGACCGAGCACACGCTGTATTTTGCGACGGGGGATACCATCACCAACAGCGGTAACTGGTCGTCCACCATTCAGCTCGGTACCCCGAACGCGACACAGCCTGTCTATCTCGACGACATCGTGTTCACCGAGATCTCCGCACCGTTTGTCAAGGCGGTGAGCAACAGCACCAACCGCGGCGGCTCGCTCTCGCTGATCGGCGGCGGTCAGACAGGTAAGCTGCTTACCAACATCAAGGCGGGGGATACCGTGAAGGTGTCGCTCAAACCGAATGCCGGGTATCTGCCGGATATGAGCAGTCTCACCTACACCGACCGCAGCGGTGCGGTGCATCCCATTCTCAACAATCCCACTCCCATGACCGATACGGAAAACGGCGGCACCGGCTTGGTGTTCGCGTTTGTCATGCCGGAGGATTGCGTGTCGGTGGATGCGCAGTTCGTGTCGGCGGCGGAAAACGGCTATCAATGGGGTACGCTCGGCAGCGCCGTTCACTTTGATAAAGAGGGCGCAGTCGACGGCTTGCGGTTCTTGAACCGCCTGTACATCAGCGGCTTGGATTGGTCGGCGGATGAGCTGACCGTCAAGCACGGCGGCGAAACCTACTATGTGCAAGAGCTCGGTGCACTTGCACGGCCGAGTGCCTCCGACGGATCGGTTCTGTCGTTTGAGAACCGTACTTTGCAGGGCATCTGCTACCGCCGCGGCGAAGATTATGTCCGCGTAACGGATTATACCGACGCGTATCTGGACTTCACCGTGGTGATCTTAGACGGCGAGAAGACCCCGATCACGGGCTCGTATGAATGCGGCGCGTATATGATCCTGGTCAGCACCGAGGATCCCACGCAGACGGTAACGCTGTATACCGATCCCATCACCGACAGCGCGGCAGAGGTCG
>JAZQHP010000047.1:0-16238 GCA_045540655.1 Acutalibacteraceae bacterium | reverse complement strand
TCCATATAGTTGTCTTCAAATACCATACATCAATTACTCCTCTCTCCAACCCCACACATTACCCTCAACTGATTTATTGGAAACCACATTGACGGTAACATTGGGAAATTGTTTTGCCATACAATCACAATACTTTCACACTATCGCAAATAACCGTTTTCGGCAAATTCAGATAAGTTACTTCAAACAATTCATTCGTTTCAAGATTACAAAACACGATTGCGTTATACTCTTCGTAACCCTCCTCATCATCTTCTAAACCATTATCTGTTTCGTACATGGTGTCGTATTTTGCCATAATGGTTTCATGATCGTAAATAAGCTTAAACTCTAAATCAAAAACTACACCTGTGTCATACTTTTCGTTTATGAAATGTAACAAGGTAGAAAAGCCGTTCTTCTCTTTATCAAAAACTATCATTATCAAGTATCCTCCAATTTGCAGTTGTTTGGTTTAGCAGGTACAATATGCGCGCCAGATTTTGAATAATGTATAATCCCTATAGTGGTTGGATACCTTTTCCCGGATGAACCATCGACATAATATCCAATTTCTTTGTTAAAATCCACACGCTCTTTGTTCTCTCCTAGTTGTTGTCCGGTTCCGCTATATTGTTGAATTAAGGCTTCTGCCTGCTGTTTGTTCCCAGCGAAAATACTCCGCCCCACAATGTAATTATTGCTACCAACAATATGTTTATCCTGTCTACCTTTATGCACCGTTTTAGGATAAGCAACGAACACGTCGTGATCAACAGTATACTGCTCTGCAGTGAGGTTGTCAAGACTCACGGTCGCAGTGTCTGCATCGATAGTTGCAGTTTCTTGGCTTTGGGGAACATATCTCCTACCGTCCACACCCGCCTTGAAGATTTCCAGCAGTTCGTCGGTTTCGGCATCCGCACTTTGGGAATGTTGCTCATCCATCGGCGCTTGTCGTTCGCTTTGCACGTCCTCTGCGATCGGTATGGTCGCATCGGTTGCATCAGGCAACGGCGTTTGATGATCGAGCGTATACTGTCTGCGTTCCATACCGGCTGTGAAGGCTTCAAGTGTCGGGTCGACGATTTGGGAATCCTGCAAGCTGTCGGATATATGCCGTTTGCCGTCGACGCCTGCATGAAACACTTCGATGAGATCGTCAACCGTGGGTGTGGTCGCTTCGGCGGCTTGCTCTGCCATTTGATCGGAGGCGTTATCGCACAACAAAAAAGCGGGTGCTCAAATGAGCACCCGCGGAGGTGAGTTTATGATTTGATCTCCTCGCTTTTTAATACCACATATACGTATATTTTTCAGGAAACTTATTTCGAGTCGCCATTAGTTCAATCGCTCGCAACGCTTTTGATAACCCCCATTTCACATGACTCTCTTCATCTTCTTTACAATAGCGATAATCATTTACAAGATGATTCTGAATATCATATTCAATATACCCTATATCGTCCGCATTGGTATCCAAATAATAATTGGCAATAACCATATGATCAGTCTTTTTTATGTTTATTAAGGTTACCATAATATTCATCCGCCGCCTTTCTATAATTGAATTTTTCTTGAGCTCTTGCATGTGCTTCTTGATGCGACAGATTAGGGTACATTTCTTTTAAATGCATCTCATATATCTCGTGATCGATCAAAATACGATCATGCATTTGAATGTCACGTCCATCAATTAACCGTTGCCAACTATGTGCTATTGCGCAATCCGCATCAAACCGACGCCACTCTTGCAAATCCTCGTCATAAAGAGAGTTGTCTACAAACAAATATCGCTTTACTTTTTCGATAGTAGACTCATCTACGCCAATATTCTGCGCTATCCTAAAACAATCAGTTTTTCTAAAACGTATTTCAGAATAGTATAACTTTGCAAATTGCACCGCTCTTTCGCTCTCAGGATCTATTATCCTCGCGCCAGAAATATGGATATCTGAATAATCTTTCCTTTGGGTCATACGCTTAAGCTTATCAAAGTGATTACCATCCTCGCCATCATTATTATACTGTTCCCCCTCAAAATTGTCAACGCGGGTGACATGCCGTTCATTACGCTCTCTCATCTTCGGATTGTCCTCCACTGTGACTGTGGTTATAACGTTACGCATATTGCTTGCTACTTTCTGAGCTTTCGGAACATACCGCTCGCCATCCATCCCGGCCTGAAAGATGTCCAGCAGTTCGTCGGTTTGGGCATCCGTACTTTGGGAATGTTGTTCTTCCTTCGGCGTATGTTGATCGCCTGGCATATCCTCTGCGGTTGGTAAAGTAATATCGGTTGCATTGGTTTCCGGCGCTGGATGATCGGGCGTATACTTTCTGCGTTCCATACCGGCTGTAAAGGCTTCAAGTGTCGGGTCGACGATGTGGGAATCCTGTAGGCTGTCGGATATATGCCGTTTGCCGTCGACGCCTGCATGAAACACTTCGATGAGATCGGCAACCGTGGGTGTGGTCGCTTCGGCGGCTTGCTCTGCCATTTGATCGGATGTCGGCTGTGCCGCCGTTTCGGCTTGTATCTGTTCAACAACCAAACTATACAACTTGCCGATCTCGGCATCGGTCACCGTTTCCTTCAAAGCCAGTTCGCCTGCCAGTTTCTGCGCCTGTGACCCTTTTTCCAGCGTCTGCCCGCGTTCAATCAATGCCGCGTCCACACCGTCCGCCCTCAGCGCCTTACCGATCGCAGAGGCGTTATCACACAACCAAAAAGCGGGTGCTCACATGAGCACCCGCCGGGTATAGTTTATTCTACCACTTCAAACCATTCTCTCGGATAAGCATACTCTTCTCCATCAGAATCTTTAATAATATACCAAATTTTTTTAGGATCAGATTTTAAAAATGTGGCTTTGTAAATCTGCCCTTTTTTGAATCCGGTTTTTTCTTGCTTCGATATAAAACGAACATTAATATACTCTCCATACTTACCATTCATCGACAAACATCGTACCTCCTTTAGTTTTGACCTTATATTCTATTCTGCCAACTTCTTCGTGCTGATACCAGTGCAATTCAACCTCTCGGATTTCGCCATATTCATCATACACTTGATATCTAGCCTTTTCTTTTTGCCATTTTTCTGCACTGGCACCGCCATTTTCACGAACCAAACGATCAATATCATCAATTTTTCGACCCGTTTTGCATCTGTAACCGGCCATAGTATGATCGGGCGGGTAAACAGGCGTTGTTCCCGCAACGAATTCCAGTTGTTGCTTAGTATACGGGTGTTCGACATTCGGATATGTAATCGATTTCGCACCAACAGATTTTATGATCGTCTCACCGTCAAGTTCCCGTGCAATATCCTCTTCGATACTTTGTAAGGCTACTGTATTCTTCGGCTCATACTTTCTGCCTTCCATACCAGCTGTAAAGGCTTCGAGAAGCTCATCGACCTCAGAAGCGGAGGACAGCTTTGCCGGTTGCACATCCGACATCTCACCGTCATTATACCTTTGGGGTTCATGGTTGTCAACATCCCAAACTAACTCCTGACCTCCGGGAACATATCGCTTGCCATCCACACCTGCCTTAAACGCTTCGAGAAGTTCGGCAACTTTGGGGTCGGTAACCCAAGAATCCTGTACACCATCGGGTATATATGTCTGACCTTCCACACCGGCTTGCAACGCTTTTAGCAGTTCGTTGACGGTAGGTGAGAAATTGGTTCGTTCCTCTTCCTGGTTGGAGTTTTTCTGCTGTGCTGCTGTTTCGGCTTGTATCTGTTCAACAACCAAACCATACAACTTGCCGATCTCGGCATCGGTCACCGTTTCCTTCAAAGCCAGTTCGCCTGCCAATTTCTGCGCCTGTGACCCTTTTTCCAGCGTCTGCCCGCGTTCAATCAATGCCGCGTCCATGCCGTCCGCCCTCAGCGCCTTACCGATCGCAGATGCGTTGCGATAGCCGGAAATCGCGCTGATCCCGCCAAAGCCCGCACCGATCAGCGCACCGCTTGCCATGGCTTCGCCGATCTGACCGCCGAGCATTTTCGCCGCTTCGGTTTTCGCATCTTTTTCGCTCATTCCCGCCGCCATATACTGACGAATGGCGGTTTCGTAATGCGAAAAATCGCCGTTTACAATGGTGTCATAGGCGATGTTGGCGATTTCCGTTGCCGCTTCTTCCGAGGCGTTGACGATGATGGATTTCACCACATTTTTCGCAATGTCTTTACCGCCCGCAGACAACGATGCTTTGGAGGCTTTGAAATTCCCAATGGCAATACGTTCAAGCAAAGCCTCAAATACGCCTGCAAAAATGCCGTTGGTCACGGCTTGGTTTGTGTCCAATCCACGATCCAGCGCATCGTTGGTCGCCGATGCCGCCGCCGACATACCGAGCGGAATCGCACCCAAGCCAAACGGCACCGTCGCCGCAATACCGGATTCCGCCATCGACATGCCGGTATGAAAGAGAAAATCGTGCGCATCGAAATCGCCAACCATCCAGTCGTGCTTATCGGAAACCGCCGAACGTAAGACGGAAGTCACATCCGAAAGATAGTTGCTGTCCATTTCTCCCGTGAAGGCGTTTTTAACAAGATCCACGCCGTATTCAATGGGTGCGGTTAAATTGGCAACAACAGACAGCGGCGCAACCACAAAAAAATCGCCGGCGCCGTTGCGCTCACTTGCCCAATCACCAATTGCTTTCAGAGATTGCCCGATTTTGCGATCGCGAAAATCGCGTTTGTATTGCTTTGCCCACTCACGCGCGGCGGTTTCGCCTTTGGTGTTAAACAGATAGTTGTACACTTCCAATTCTTCGTCTTTCAGCGCGGTGTTGTCGGCGTTGAAACGCCGACTTTGTCCATTGGCATCGTCCGCCATGAATCGGGATTTTTCCGCCCAATCGGATTTCAAAGATAATTCTTGATATAACGCGTCAAACGCTTCTTGCTGTTGTTTCGCATCATATAGTTGTTGCCAGGTTGTATTCTCACCGTCGGATGTGGTGTACGCAATCGCTGACGACCGAATACCGTTGATTTTCTCCTGCAACGCCCGCTTTTCGGCGTTTAATTCTTTCAGACGCGCTTTCGCTTTAGCGTTTCGCGCCGTGTTGGGAAACCGGTTGATTTCGCTGTCGATTTCGCGGATGCGCGCTTCCAGCGGTTTGATCGCCTCTTTGGATGGATCCGTTTCCTTGAGCTTTGCGTCCAACTCCTCCAAGGACATTTGATGGATGTTGTAAATATTGGGCGCTTGCTCATACTCCGCCTTGGTGGCGTATTGGCTGACCGTATCCGCAAAGGAGCGGAAGGATTCCCCCATCAACGTTTGGTTTTGCAGTGCTTCGTTCACCGCTTGTGTCAGGGTTTGGTATTGTTCTTCGCCGAGAAGTGTACGGTATTCCTCCAGAAAGGAGAGGACAGCCGCGCCGCGTTTGCGAAGATCGATGCTACGCTGTCCTTCGCTGCTTGCGAGCGCCGCGGCATTGTCGTAATTGAGCGATTGCAACGATTCCACCATTGCATTGTGATCCTCGAAAAAGCGACGGATGAACGCGGTATCCACCGAAGACGGCGAGATTTCCGACGCTCGTTGATCTTCTGCCGTTTTCCGAAGCCTCTCGACAGACATCGGTTTTTCATACCGAAAGTCTCCGGCACGGTCGGTATAATACTCCTGCTGTGACGGTGATAAAATCCCATAGTCCCGTAACACATCATTCATCAGCGTGCGTGTGAGCGTGCCGTCCCGATACCCCTGCATCACGATATTCCATGCCGCGGTCATGCCGTCCTTGGTGTTTTTATTCAATTCCCCTTCCACATGATCCAGCAAAGAAATCACCGGGTTCGTTCCCGTCGATATCGGTGTATTCACCGTAACGGTGGGTATGGTGACTTTTTGTTGTGCGTTTCGCTGATCCTCCTCATAAAGCCGACGTGCATCTTTATCGGCTTGTTCGGTATACGCTTTCGTCGCATCGTCAATGGATTTTTGAACCGCCTCGCTCACTCGCCGCTTCTCTGAGTCGCGCCATGCACCATACTCCGTCATCACTGCTTGATAGCGATCGTCCAGCGCCCTGACCGCCTCTTGTTGATCCCTCGTAATACGGGCATCAATTTGTCGGCGTTGACGCTGAATGCCGCTTTGCAGTCTATCGGGCAATCCGCTTCGCGCGAGTCCCAGATTAGCGACTCGTTCCTTCGCTTCACGTTGCCGCACCAACTCATCGACCGCATTGGCATCATACAATGAGCGATAGTACGCCGCCGTATCCTTTTTCGCCCGATGATACGATGCGGTCGCCGTACCGACCCCCTCCCGATAGCCTCGATCGATCCGTTCACCGAGCACGCCCTCTTTCGATCTCACATCTGTAGCGTAAGCGTCAATGTAGGATTGGGCTTCTTTTCGCTTTCGTTTCTGATAATCCTCCAACACAGACATAGCATCCTCCTCACCCTAAAAATAGAACATATGTTCTTTTCAAAGAGAAAAAATTACCCCTCGGGGAAAGAGGGGCGAGTAGAAAAAGAACGTTTGTTCTTTTTCTACCATATCATACACTTCTCCGCTTGTCAAGCCCTTTCAACAAAGGAAACCGGAGGTGTCGCCGTTTAGCGACACCTCCGGTGAGAAGCAGACTATGAAACAGCACAACGATAGGTATTCCTCCGATGTACCAATCAGCGGTATTTGTCCAGACCTTGGCGGAGATTGTCCCGCAGACGCTCGCGAAGTACGGTCGGCTCGATGACCTCTACGCGGGTCAGGTATTGCATCGCCCAGTATTCCATCGCCTGCAGGCTGGTTTTGACGGTCACCTTCAGACGGTCACCGTCCGTTTCAAAGCAAGCATTATCCCCGAACCAGTCGACCACCTGATCGACAACGCCCTCATCGGCATAGAACACCACACGTTCACGCCGATCCGTGAACATATACGGCAATTCCGTCGCCAGCTCCCGATAGTCGATACCGTGTTCATAGCCCTCGACCTGCCGGATGGGGGTGCTCCGCTCGTCGGTGACGACCATATCGGTGATGCGGTCGACACGATAAAAGACGATGTTTTGCCAGTGCTCATGGAAGCCCATCAGATAATACCGCTGATGGTGCAGGATCAGCTGATACGGGCTCACCGCGTGCGTCCTGGTGCGATGAAGCCGACGGTCCGTGCCGTACTTGTTATAGCAAAAACGGACCTGTCGCCCGCTTTCAATCGCCTCGTCAATCAGCTCGATGTTGAAAAATAACGCCTGATTGTCGGTCTTGCTCCAATCGTTGACCGAATGAATGTTGGTGATGTGGGTGCGGAAATATTTGTTGGACAACGTGCAGAGCTTCTCGATGAGCTCTTTGGAATGACGCGCCGTGATGTACTTACTGCTGAGCACGCCGTCGATCAGCATGCGCAATTCACTGTCTTCAAATGTCCGTGTGTTCAGATAGCTGCCGCCGCGTCCCGACTCGATGTCAAAGCCCGCTTCCTTTAAAAGCGACAGGTTGCGTCCGATCGCCTTGCGTTCGATCACGATGCCGTATTCATGTTCAAGCAGTCCCGCGATATCCTCCTGCGTCAGCGGATGATCGGCATGGCTGTGCGTATGCAGGATCTGCAAAATGCGCAAAAGCGCCAGTTTTTTCGGTTCGAGCGTATCCATATCCCCACGCCTCCTTTGCCATCAGTATACCAAACCGTCCGCTCCTTTGCAAGAGTATATCCTGTTTTATGTCCCATAATCGGTGCGCGAGGCTTGCACTTTGTCCGCGTACCGTGTATAATAGCAGACAGAAACAAAGGAGGGATGGCATGAAACCGACCGATTACGAAGCCTTGTATCACACCATTTTCCGCACGCTCGGCGATCACACGCCGCTTCCCGCCGACTGCGGAGTGCTGTGCGGCGGCGCATGCTGTAAAGGTGATGCGCAAACAGGCATGCGGCTGTTTCCGCACGAGCCGACCACCCTTCCCGTCATACAAACGGAAGACGGCGGTCGCCTGGTGGTGTGCGGCGGCACCTGCGATCGTCAGATGCGTCCGCTGGCGTGTCGCATCTTCCCCTTCTTCCCGACCATCGATGACAAGGGGCGCATCTTTGTGGAAACGGACGACCGCGCGCGACGGCTGTGTCCTCTCCTGTCCCACAGCGACGAACTGGTATTCGACAAGGCGTTTTTCAAAGCCCTCAAAAAGATCGGGCGCCTGCTCGCAAAGGACGCGGAATGCCGCACGTTTTTAAAAGATGTCACCGCCGAAATCGATACCTACCGCGCATTTTTGGGATAATACACACGGACGACGTTGCCGACAGCAAGCCCGTCCGTTTTTTATTGCTGTTTGAACCATCCGCGGCATGTTGACCGCTCGTCGCCGAAAATCGACCGCTTGGCGTGGATAGCTTGCCGACGGTATTCATCCTTGCTATACTGCTCTTGAAAGGAGAGATCCCCGATGAAATTCCATCTGATCCTCGACCCTGCCGCCGAGGAAACGGTCGTCGCCACGGTGCACAAAGCCAGCGTCCTCACCGACGATATTGAAGCGCTGGTGCGGCGGCACACCGTCACCGACCGCCTGTCGGTCTTTGCCGACGGCGAACAGATTCTGTTGCCGTTTGACCGCATCGAAGCGCTGACCGTCATGGACGGCAAAACCTACGCCGTCGACGACAGCGGCAAACGCCTGCGCGTCAAGCTTCGCCTGTGCGAAGCAGAAACCCTGTTACCGCGCACCTTCATCCGCATCAACAAATCCACCATTGCCAACATCCGCCGCCTGTCCCGCTTTCAGCCCACCTTTTCGGGTGGCATGGACGCGATCTTTCAAAGCGGGTATAGCGACTATGTGTCGCGGCGGTGCATGGCCGATCTGAAACGGAGGTTATCGTCATGAAAACATATCTGTTGCGTTTTGTACAACGCGGCTTGCTCGCCGCATCGGGCGGTCCCGTGATCGTCGCGATCATCTACGCCATCCTCGGTGCAAACGGGGTCATCGACACGCTGACCCCGAACGAAGTCTGCCTTGGCATTTTGTCGGGTACTCTGCTCGCGTTCATCGCCGCAGGAGCCGGTGTGGTATATGAAATCGACCGCCTGCCGATGTTTGCCGCGGCACTCATCCACGGTGCGGCGCTGTATCTGGATTATATCCTCATTTACCTTATCAACGGCTGGTTGCAGACGCAGTGGATCGCCGTTTCAATCTTCACCGCCTGCTTTGTGATCGGTTATGGCATCATCTGGCTGATCATCATGATCATCACCAAGGTGAACGCCGGACGGTTAAACGATCAGCTCCGAAACGAACAGCAATAATCAGCAAACGCCGCGTTTTAAACGCGGCGTTTGGTTTTTACAACATACGTTTCAAAACCGGGATCAGATGCTGTGCCCATGCAGCACAGCCGTCGTCGTTCGGATGTCCGCCGTAGCGCGGGCGGTCGCCGTCGCAAAGAACAGCGGTGTGATCCACGTAGGCATCGCCCAGTCCGCGGATGCGGTCGTTGACCTCCCGCCACACCGTCCACTGTGCCGCGGAAAACTCAAACGGCGGCACACTCTGCAACAACACGCGGCATCCCTCTTGTTGCAGATGCCCGATGACCGCCTCGATGTTCGCGGCGATCGTCGCCGACGGGATGCCCCGCAAAATATCGTTGACCCCCAGGCACAGCACCACGATATCATTTTGCGCGGCACGAGCAAGCCAGCTTCCCGTCGCGGCGGCATCCCCGCTTCGCGCAAAGCCGATGCCGAGATTCCAGAACGCGGTATCCCCGCCGATCGCCTGCGCCGTGAGCGCCGCCCAGTGGCGGTAAGTGCCGGGCGTTGCGCCGATGCCCTGCGTGATGGAATCGCCGAGAAACGCCACCCGCCGCGAGGGCGTGCGGCGCACGCCGATCATGATCGGTACGGGAACAAGCGGCGTCGGGACAAAGCCATCGGTCGTTCCGAGAAAGGTCGGGATCTGAATCTCTTCATGACACGGGATGCGCCCGTTCCCCCGAAAGGTCATCTCCACGCACAGCGTATCGCCTGCTGACGCTGTCAGCGGGATCGGATCGGTCGCTACGGGATCGCCGTGTACCGTACAGGAGGGTGCGCCGTCAAAGCTCACCGTCTGCCATGCGCGCGGCTCGGCGGCAACGTCCATGCCGCAACCGTCGCACAGTCCCACCCGCATCGCATCCAGCGCAAACGGGTCGCAGACATCCCCCGCTTTGGTGCGGGTACCGTCGGCAAAGGTGGTGTCCACCGTTCCCGCAAACAACAGCGCATATTCGTCACCGCCGTGGGTCAGACGCACATAGACACGCGCCGTATGCGCCGCGCCGTCGCTTTCAAACAGCGTCTGCACACCCATGCCCGCGGTCGTATCCGAAACGTATATATCCGTGAAGGCTTTCATCGCTTTCTCCTCCGTGTGTTGCGTTTTCTTTGATTGTATCAATCTTTTCCGCCAAACGCAAGACATTTGCGTTTTGTCAAAAGGTATGGTATAGTAGTAGGCAAAGGAGGCGATCCGCATGGCAAATACCTGCGAATATTGCGCATATTACACCTACGACGAATATGAGGACTGGTATGTCTGCGAGATGGATCTCGACGAGGACGAAATGGTGCGGTTTATCAGCGGTCACACAAAGGATTGCCCCTATTTCCGAAACGGCGATGAATACGCCATTGCCCGCAAACAATAAAGAAACGAAAGCGGATGCACCGTGACGGTGCATCCGCTTTTTGTTATGGATAGCGTTACGCGGTGATCGCGGCTTTGAGGAACATGCGCGTGTCCATCGTGTTGATGAGTCCGTCGCCGTTCGCGTCACTCAGCCCGATCTGCTTTTCGGTAAACGTAATGGCTTTGACGTTGTACCTGAGCAAAATACCGACATCGGTCGTGTCCATGGTTTGGTCATCGTCCACGTCGCCCTGCATACGCACAAGCGTGTCGCCGTTGTAAAGCGAGCCCGTGCCGAAGAACGAGGTCGCGCCGAGATTTCCGTTGATGACGTTTGTGCCGGTCAGCTCAATCGTGATACCGCTGTTTTCAATCAGCGCGGTGCTGTCGGCGGTCAGGTTCACATTCTTTAGCTCCAGCTTGGTCACACCGTCGCCCGTCACCACCGTCACGGGAGCGACCAGCTCACCGCTGAGCACCGGCCAGAAACGCGCCGTCTGGTTGACGAGCAGGGTGTTGGTCGAAGCGGTATACACAAACGCGGTGTCCGCGTCATTGGCAATGTTTACGTTGCCGACGGTGAGCGTCGAATTTTGCGACACGTTGCTGTCGTCCACCGACAGATCAAAATCTTCCTTCGCGATATCGCGCGAATTGTTGCGGATCTTGAGCAGATAGCTGACATCCTTTTCCATCGCTGTCTTCGCGTTGCCGCTCAGCCCCTGGCTGTTCAGCGCGTTGATCGCATTCAGTGCCTGACTCGAATCAATGCCGTACAGGCGGATCGCTTTATCCGCGGCAGCAACGGCGGCGTTGATCGTTTCTTGCTTGGAAGCGTCGATCGCACGCAGCTTGACCATTCTTGCCACGCGGGCTTTGACAACCTCCTCCAGATAGGTGCGTGCCGCTTTGGCGGCGTTGCCCGTCGGGGTGATTGCGTGATTCTCCCACACATAGTCCTTGTAGGTATCAATGTGACCGAACGCCGCCAGACCATCCGTGCCGGCATCGCGCACTTCCTTCATCCAGCGTTGCTCCATGCCCGCATCCTTATACGAGCCGGAAACGCCGGTGCAGACGAAATGCGCGCTGTTATCCGCCACCAGTCCCGCGCTGACGTCGCCGGGAACATTCTCACCGTACGCCATCGGGAAGATGATATCAATCAGGTCGTTGGTCAGCCAGTAGCTCACATCCTGCATCAGGTTTTTCTTGGATTCCGCAGGATCGGGACCGGGCGATGCCGTCAGATAGATGCCGGAGTTGATCTCCTTCATGCGCGTACGGATCTGTTCGACAAACGTCGTGACGTAATTGGCACGGAAGTTGACCCAATCGGTATCGAAAAAGCCGTCATACGTGTACAGATCGGTTGTATTGTTCGGGTACGCCGCATGGAACGCCGCGAGCGTGTCCGCATCATAGCCGAAGCATTTTTTCTCATCAGTATGCGGATAGCGGATGTAGTCCAGCTGGAAGCTCTCCACATCGTAGTTTGCCCAGATATACTCAAAGGTGTTCATCAGGAACGTTCTCGCCCCCGTCGAACCGGGATTGAGGAAGTACTGATGCGCACTGTCGGTCTCCGCACCGTAATAGTACGAGCCGGTATGCGCCTGATTCAGATAACACGAATACTTGGTTTGATTGTTCAAAATCTGCTGTGCGACCGAATATTCAAACAAGCTGTCGGTCATATCGTTGGTACGTTGATAACCGACGTAGAAGACCTCCCACCAGATATGCGGCTCGACCTCATTGTCTTTGCAGATGTCGATAAAGCGCTGAAGCATATCGTAAGGCTCGGTCAGCTTGCTGTTCAATCCGGGCTGACCGGACGAGCCGCAGGTCATCGTCGTCGGCACCAGATAGGGGTTCTGGGCGAAATAGAGACCGTTATAGCCTGCCGTGCTCGGTACGGGGAAGACCGTGCAGGAGTTGTAGAATGCTTCCACAAAGATCATGTTATAGCCCATGTCTTTGATTTCCAGAATATTCTCGGTCAACAGCGCATCGAGTTCTTCCGCCGAGCGCTCTACCCGATCGTTGGGGAGCGGACGCATCCATGCCGCACGCATTTCCACCGGGCGTCGTTCAAATTCGAGTTTGCAAAGCTCCGCATAATTCTGATTGAGCGTCGCCATATAGGGCTCGATTTCGGCAAACGTCGTCATGCTCTGCACCGCGACGGCAATCTCGCACATGTTGTCATACAACGCCTGCATACGGTCGATATCCACCAGTTCAAAGCGCTCGTACGCGTCATTGATGATGGTGGTCGCGGAATACTCGTAGGTATCGGTCACCTGGCCGTTGACCTCCGTCAGACCTGTCAGCAACGCCGCCGCACGTTGTGCCGCCGCCACATCGTGTCGGGCAAACACTTCGAACGAACCGAAATTGACCAATGTACCGGGAACCAGCACATCCCTGAACAGCATCGACGCGTTGTAGGCGGGCAGACCGGAGTCGTGTCCCGTCTGACCGGACAAAGTCAACGCCATATATCCATCAGGTACATCCAGCGCATCGCCGCCGACCGACACAACATAGCCGATGGGATGCTTGCTGTCTCCGTTCGTGCCCGTTTTCTTGATAATCACATGGGTATTCCAGTCGTTGTCGTCGGTCACCTGACCGGCACCACCGTCCGTGACAATCGCGTTGTATGCCGTATCGGCGGTGTTTTTGCGATCCGTATCGCTCAGATTCGTGAAATTCGACCACTGGCTGTACTTAGTATACGTCCCGCTGAGGATCGGATAGGGCAATGCAAATGCCATGCTTGTATGCGTCAGCTTGGAATCGTCCGTAACACGGCAACCATAGTATTTGTAGCCATCCGTGATGTTGCCTTCAATGCGGATATAATCGCCGATTTTAACGTTATTTTTTAAGTATGTACCAATCGTGTCATACCATCCACCGTCCCGGTCCTCCTCATCCTTATTCACAGCCGACAGTACAAAGCCGTCTTCGGGGATCTTGATATTGCCTTTTTCGGAAACATCCACCACATAGCCGTAGCGATTGACGGCAATATCAATACCCCATTGGTTGGTGCAGGTGTAACCCTTACCGGTAGCCGCATAAAAATTCCGATACGCTTCATACCAGCCGTACTCCTGCGCACAATCTACCTGAAAATCAAAGTCAGGGGTATAGCGGACCAGATATCCCGCATCACGATAGGCATCGACATGCGTCTCCGCACCGATCTCATACCAGGTCGACGCCTCGTAACTATTCGTCAGCGTAGCCGCCGAGACCGTGCCGAATGCCATCGCGGGAATCATACCGCACAGCATCACGAGCGTCAGCAACACAGATAATACTTTCGTTCCCTTCATATAGATGATCCTCCTATACGTCAAAATCCGCAAAGATGAAAATAGACAGTATTCCATAGAATATAGTATACAGAAAAAACCGCCGTTTGGCAAGAAGCGTTTCACATTTTTTGCGATTTCGTGCGACCTGCACAAATTCCGCTTCGCTTCTTTGCCGCCGAGAACATAGACGAATCGGACAAACGTACGGAATTTTGCATTTTCCTCTTGAAAAGCAGGGGGGATTCGTCGTATAATGAAAGATAGAGTATAATGATTGCACACGCCGCCCGGCTGTGCAGAAAGGTGGAATGTTCCGTGAACAACGCAACCGCTTTAAAAGCCCGCATCCAGAACGGCGAATACGATCGCCTGTTTGTGACGCTGTACGGCGACGATCAGGTCGACGTGCAACGCGCCCGCTATACAGAAGCCATCGACGGCTTCGTCGGCACCTTCGGTGACAAGGAGGACCTGCGCCTCTTCTCCGCGCCCGGTCGCACCGAGATCGGCGGCAACCACACCGACCACAACCATGGTCGCGTGCTCGCGGGCAGTGTCAACCTCGACGTGATCGCGGTGGTCTCCCCCCGCGATGACACCCTCATTCAGGTGCAGTCCCAGGGCTATCCGATGGATACGGTCGACACGACCGACCTCGCCGCCCGCGTGGAAGAGGTCAACAAGTCCGCCTCCCTCATCCGCGGCACCGTCGCCCGCTTTGCCCAGCGCGGCTACGGCATCGGCGGCTTCGATGCCTACACGACCTCGAACGTCCTCAAAGGCTCGGGTCTGTCCTCCTCGGCGGCGTTTGAAGTGCTCATCGGCACCATCCTTAACCATGTGTACAGCAACTGCGTCGTGTCGGCGGTGGAAATCGCCCAGATCGCGCAGTTCGCGGAAAATCAATATTTCGGCAAACCCAGCGGTCTGATGGACCAGATGGCAAGCTCGGTCGGCGGCATCGTCACGATTGATTTTGAAGACACCGACAACCCCGTCATTGAAGCGGTGCCGTTTGACTTTGCGGCGTGCGGCTACAAACTGTGCATCGTGGACGTGGGCGGCGACCATGCCGACCTGACCCACGAATACGCCGCTGTTCCCGCGGAAATGAAAGCGGTGGCGGGCGATCTCGGCAAGCCGTATCTGCGCGGCGTGACCATGGATGCGCTCCTTGCCGCCATGCCTGCGCTTCGCGCCGCCAACGGTGACCGCGCGGTGTTGCGTGCGTTCCACTTCCTGCGCGAGAATGAATGCGTCACGAAACAGGTCGCCGCGCTCAAGGCGGGCGATTTTGAAGAATTCAAACGCCTCATCATTGAGTCGGGTCACTCCTCGTTTGAATATCTGCAGAACGTCTATGCGGTATGCGATGTGAAAGAACAAAGCATGTCGGTGGCGCTCGCCCTCTCCCAACGTCTGCTCGACGGTTGCGGTGCGTGGCGTGTGCACGGCGGCGGTTTCGGCGGCACGACGCAGAACTTTGTCCCCGCCAACAAACTGCAGGTGTTCATCGATACGATGGAAGCGGTGTTCGGCAAGGGGCATTGCCACGTGCTGACCATCCGCCCCTACGGCGGCATCTGCCTCGACACGATGTGCTGATCCGTTGTCAATCCTTTCTATACACAACAAAACAGGCTGTCCGAACCGCACGGTTCAGACAGCCTGTTCTTTTTTATCCGTACATACTCATCGCGATGCCCAGGATCAACAGCATATTCATGCCGATGTAGAGCACCACGGACAACACCGCTTCAAGCACCAGCGCCGCCGCCAGGCGATGGCGGGAGGCGGCCGTCTGCCGCAGGACAAACCACTGCGCCACGGCGAGTGCCGCCGTCGCGATCAGCACACCGGCGTTGCCCCAGCCGAACAGCCATGTGCCGCCGTGAAGCACCGCCTGACACAGCGCGCCGCTCACCCAGAAACGTTTACCGTGTCCCGTTTCCATCGGGCGAAGCAGGCACGCGAACGTCGGTGCCAGCAGTCCGACCGTCGCGACCAGCAACGCCAACAGCGCGTCGCCGACGCCCTTCGGTCCGCCGCCGGCAAGAACCTCCAGCAATTCCAGCATCATGCGTCCTCCTTTACATCAGCAGGCACACCGCATGCGCGGCGATGCCTTCCATCGCGCCCGTAAAACCGAGCCCTTCCTCGGTGGTGGCTTTCACGTTCACACGCGCGGGGTCCAGCTCGAGCGCCTGTGCGAGAATGTCCCGCATGGCGGGGATGTGCGGCTTGAGCTTGGGA
>JAZQHP010000046.1:0-38466 GCA_045540655.1 Acutalibacteraceae bacterium | reverse complement strand
TCCCCCACCTCCTTGGCTCACAGAACGACATGGCTACGATCCGACTTCCCGTCGGTTTCGGAAGAAACCGACGGGCTTTTTTGAGTATTGTATGGATTACGCCATGCCCATAACCGCAACGTATTGCAGTACGGAATTCAGGATCAGAATGGCAGAGAAGGCGACGATGAACAGACAGCTTGCCACGAGAAACAGGGCGCGTCCTTTGCGTCCTTCATACAGCTTTGTGGACGCCAGACCGATCAGCAGGCAGGCGACCAGCGCGGCGATCAGATCGATGACGATGCGCACTTCAAAGGAGGTGGCGAAGGGGAGCGGTGTTGCGAGCAGGCGTGCCATCACGCCGCTGATGATGTGGGTGAGAGGCGGGATGGTCAGCGGCAACACCGCCAGTCCGTGGAGACGCCGTTTTCCCCGGGAGAAAATGAGCGCCATCGCCAACACGATGATCACCGTCGCCCAGCAGGCGATCAGAATTTTGGAATTGGTCTCCACAAGCGACATACCCGTCACACTCCGTTTCTGTTTGAACACGTTGTTTCTATTGTACAGGCAAAGCAGGCGTTTGTCAACCAATAAAAAAGGCGATCCGTCTCGTTGGAAACGGATCGCTTTTTTACGAAAGATTAATCGCTGATGAAGGGCATCAGGGCGATTTGACGGGCGCGCTTGATCGCAACCGTCAGGTCACGCTGGTGACGGGCGCAGGTGCCGGTCACGCGGCGGGGCAGAATCTTTGCACGCTCAGACACGTAGTTGCGCAGACGAGCCACATCTTTGTAGTCGATCTTTTCGATCTTATCGGCGCAGAAACGGCAAACCTTGCGGCGGCCTTTACGACCGTTGCGCGGACGCTCGGGGCGTTCGGTTCTTTCAGCCATGGCTTGACAGCCTCCTTTTCAAAAATTAGAACGGAAGATCATCGTCACCGACAATTTCTTCAAAGTCGCTCGGAGCGGCCGTGGCGAACGCGGTGGGAGCTTCACTGTATTGCGGGACTTGGGAATCGAAAGCGGGGGGAGCGGGCTGATAGCCGGGCTGGTAGGAACCGCCCTGCTGATAACCGCTCGATTGCTTCGATTCGGCGAAAAAGACATTTTCGGCGACCACTTCGTACGCGGTACGATTGTTGCCGTCTTTGTCTACGTAGCGACGGGACTGCAGCGTGCCGGTCAGCGCGAGGCGTTGACCTTTACGGAAAAAGCGGGTAACAAGCTCCGCTGTCTGACGCCATGCGACAACGTTGATGAAGTCGGCCTGGCGTTGCTCTTGTCCCTTCGGCTGATACTTGCGGTCCACCGCCAGCGTAAAGCTGGTCACGGGAACCTGACCTTGGGTGTGACGCAGTTCGGGGTCGGCGGTCAAGCGGCCGAGTAAGCATACCATATTCATAGGTTTCTTTCCTCCTTATGCGTCCTTGCGGATGATCATGGTACGAAGCACGCCGTCGGTGATCTTCGCACGGCGATCCAGTTCCGCGGGGAATTCGGGAGTGCTGACAAAGTTGTACAGAACGTAGTAACCGTCGGCCTCATCGTTGATGAGATACGCCAAACGACGCTTACCCCATTCGTCAACCTCGCCGAGCTCCGCGTTTTCCGCGATCAGCGTCTGGAACTTCTCCTTGAGAGCGTTGAGTTCTTCTTCCGCACCTTGCACGGAGTAGATGAACACCGCCTCGTAGGAACCTTTAACTGTGGGCATATTGGCACCTCCTCTTGGTCTGATGGCCCCGCCGCGTCAGGCGGAGCAAGGATTTCCTGTGCATCTTCTGCACAAGCTTATACAGTATATCAGCTTTTCTGCGATTCGTCAAGTACTTTTTTCTGCCGATAGCGATTGACAAAGCCGTCCGCGGGCAGTATAATAAATAGCAGAATATTGTATTACAGAAAGGACGCGTTTTCATGACTGTCACGAGAGAGACCATCATCGGCGACGTGCTGGATTTCGATCGCACCACCGCTCCGTATTTTTTTGAAATGGGCATGCATTGCCTTGGTTGCCCCGCTTCGCGCGGCGAATCCATCGAGGATGCCTGCATGGTGCACGGCGTCGATCCCGATGAGCTGATCGAAAAGCTCAATGCGCATTTTGCGAAATAAATGCCGGAAATGCAAGGCGGGTGATTTCGGTCGCCCGCCTTTTCTTTCAAGAGAGAGGAGGAACCGCCATGCTGGATGCCCGATTGCAGTGTGTGGCGGCGTTGGTGCGTGACGGCGCGCGCCTTGCCGACATCGGCACTGATCATGCGTATTTGCCGGTATACCTGATGCAACAGGGGCGGCTGACAAGCGCCGTCGCCGCCGATATCGGGGAAGGCCCCGCCGCTTCGGCGCGCTCGCATATCGCGCAGGCATCGCTGACGGATGCCATTGACGTGCGCGTGTGCGACGGACTGACGGGGATTCAGGCTGCCGAAGTCAGCGATATCGTGATCGCCGGCATGGGCGGGGAGACCATCGTTCATATTCTGAATGCCGCGCCGTGGGTCAAAAACCGTGCATTGCGCCTGATTCTGCAACCGATGACCAAAACGGTGGAACTGCGTCGTTATTTGTTTGCGCAAGGCTTTGTCATCGATGAGGAACATCTGGTGCGCGACGGGCGACATCTCTACTGTGTGATGGCGGCACATTTCGCGGATGCGGCGTGTCCGTCGGCGGCGGAAGCGCCGTTTGTCGGGGCGCTTGACCGCGCGGAAGGACAACCCTATTTCCGTCAGCAACGCGACTATCTGACCAAACGGATCCGCGGTCTTCGTCTGGCGGGACAGGACGTTGAAGCCGATACACTGGACAAGACCCTGCAGGCGCTGGAAACCTATATTGACTAAAGGACGGATGTCACGATGAAATTGACAGATCTGATGACGACGATGGAAGCCATCGCCCCGAAAGCCCTCGCCGAGGAGTGGGATAACGTCGGCTTGTTATTCGGCGATCCCGACACAGAGATCAGCACAGTCGCGGTCGCGCTGGATATCACGCAGGATGCGGTCGCCTTTGCGAAAGAGCAAGGAGCGCAGGTTATCGTCGCGCACCATCCGCTGATCTTTTCGCCGGTGCGTGCGATCACGGCGCCGAGTGCGCTCTATACGCTTTGCGAGAGCGGCATCGCCGCGTTTGCGGCGCACACCAATCTGGATGCCGCCGCAGGCGGTGTCAACGATGCGCTGGCGGCAACGCTCGGTCTGACGCAGGTACGTGAAGCGTTCGGCGGCATCGGTCGTATCGGAGAACTTTCGGAGCCCCTGTCGTCATCGGCGTTTGCCGCGCTTGTCGGCGAACGCCTCGGCACCGCGGTGCAATGGCACGAAGGCACTGCCCCTGTGAAAACGGTGGCACTTTGCGGTGGGGCAGGCGGCGACTTTGTGCGCGATGCTGCGGTGGCGGCGGACGCGTATCTGACGGGAGAAATGAAGCATCACGAATGGCTCGATCTGCCTACCTCGCTCACGGTGGCGGCGGCGGGGCATTTCGCCACGGAAAATGTGGTGATCGCGCCGCTTTGCGAGCGGTTGCAGGCGGCATTGCCGACCCTGCGTGTGGTGCCGTTTTTCGGTTCGGCACCGTACCGCACGGTATAACGACAACGGTACAATATCGACGAAAAGGAGGGATGCCGCATGGCTATGGACGGCGCCTTGATTTATTGCCTCGCCGCGGAACTGCGGGAAGCGTTGGCGGAAGCGCGCGTGGATAAGATTCACCAACCGTCGCGCGAAGAACTGGTGATCGCTCTGCGCAGTAAAAGCGGCACCTTCAAATTGTATATGTCGGCGCGGGTGCAATCGCCGCGCGTGCATCTGGTGACGACGGTGCCCGAAAATCCGTCGACACCGCCGATGTTCTGCATGCTTCTTCGCAAGCGGCTGGGCGGTGGCAAGCTGGTTGCTGTGCGTCAGGACGGGCTCGAACGCGTGCTGTATTTTGATTTTGATTGCATTAACGAGCTCGGCGACCCTGTGCGCCTGACGCTTGCCTGTGAAATGACGGGACGCCACAGCAATATCGTGCTGATCGGCGACGGCAAGGTTATCGACGCGATCAAACGTGTGGATTTTGCGATGTCCGAGGTGCGACCGCTGATCCCGAATATCGAATACCTGCCGCCTGTGCCGCTGGCGGATCGTTGCTCGTTGCTGACGCATGACGGCGGTGAGGTGGCACAGATGGTGCGGCGCAGTCGCGGCGGGGAACTGTCCGCGGCACTGCTCGGTGTCACGCAGGGCTTGTCCCCGCTGATCTGCCGTGAGGTCGCGTCGCTTACGCTCCGTCGTGCGCAGAAAACCTGTGAAGAGCTGACTGCCGATGAATGGGAGCGGCTTGGATTCTATCTTCAGCGGGTGCGTGAGGCATTGCTGACAGGCGAGCGCCGCGTACCGTATCTGATCCGTACAACGGACGGCGTCCCGAAGGAATTCAGTTTCATGCTCATCACGCAGTACGGCTTGTCGGCGGTGGGCGGTGAACGTGACAGCTTCAGTCGCTTGCTCGAGGAGTTTTACAGTCAGAAGGATCATGCCGAGCGCTTGCGTGCCCGTGCACACGACACGCTCAAACTGCTGGTGAACGCCACCTCGCGTATCGAACGGAAACTGCAACGCCAGCGGGAAGAACTGGCGCGGTCGGGCGAGCGGGAGCAAAAGCGGTTGTACGGCGACCTGCTGATGGCACAAAGCTATGCCGTGCCGGTCGGCGCATCGTCGGCGACGCTGATCAACTATTATGACGAACAGGGCGGCACGATCACCGTGCCGCTGGATCCTGCGTTGTCCGCGACGCAGAACGCCCAACGGTACTATCGGGATTATCGCAAAGCCCAGACGGCGGAACGGATGCTTGCCGAGCAGATTCGCAAGGGCGAGGAGGAGCTTCGCTATCTGGAATCGGTGCTCGATGCCTTGTCCCGTGCGGACAGCATGGCAGAGCTTGCCGAGGTGCGGCGGGAGCTGGCACAAAGCGGCTACATCCGTCAGACCGATACCCGCCGAAAACCGCCCGCCATTATGGGACCGATGCGTTTTGTGTCATCGGACGGATGGGAGATCGCGGTCGGACGCAACAATATGCAAAACGATCAGCTGACGCTCAAAACCGCGCGCGGGCGGGATGTCTGGTTCCATGTGAAGGATATTCCCGGCTCTCACACGGTGGTGTTCACAAAAGGGGAGGAGCCGCCCGAACGCACGCTTCGGGAAGCGGCGATTCTCGCCGCCACCTATTCCAAGGCGGCACAGTCCTCGCAGGTTCCCGTCGATTATACGCCGGTGCGACATGTGCACAAACCGTCGGGAGCAAAACCGGGCATGGTGATCTATGAACACCAGAAAACGGTCTATGTCACGCCCGATCCGGTGCTTGCCGCGCGTTTACGGGCGGAGGAGCCGACGCGATAAATAAAAAATATGCGGTTTTTTAAAAAATCCTCTTGACATTATCGGAAAAGTCCGCTATAATGGCAAGCGTCCCGTGAGGGAGCATATACGGACGATTAGCTCAGCTGGTAGAGCATCCGCTTGACGTGCGGAGGGTCAGGGATTCGAGTTCCTTATCGTCCACCAAGGCGTAGCCTCGCTTCGCAAGAGGCGAGGCTACTGCTTTTTCCAAGACATTGTGTTACGGCAGAATGCTGCAACATTCTGCCGCAAAGTCAACACCTTGGAAAACCCAGAAGTGTTACTTTTTTTCTTTATCGTCATTCCGACGATGTGTCGTGACTCCGACGATTACACCACCCTTCCTACATCCGACGCCGGTAGCAATACAGCAGTTAGCGTTCTAGGTGCGTATTTACGTTGCAGACCTTCTGCAATCTCCGATCCCGTGCTATGCACGGCAGGCACGCTCGCTCGTTAAACGAGGTAGTCGCATACTGGCTGTCAGATCGGTAGGTAACGGTTCGCGACACCGTTTGGTGTAAATGTCGCTCGACATTCAGTTTGTATATATGCGCTGCGTCGCAGCGGATATAGCAGACAAAAACCCTATCCGATGTGAAAACATCGAATAGGGTTGCAAAATTCTAAATGTTGTGATACAATCATTGCTGTGATTGCGGTCACAAACATAACAGACATTCTGTCAATCCTTGTTCGATGCTGCTACATCGTTCATAGGAGATCGTTTAATCGGTTGGCGCCGATTCTACGATCGGACGGGGTGTCTTTTTTTCTTGCCCCGTTTCCTTGATTATACACTTCATACTTCGTTCTGTCAAGAAGCAAAAATGCGGTTTGTTCAGAACTGAAAAAGCGGAAATCATTTCCGCTTTTTCAGTTCTCGTAGACCTTTCGCCGATGACCGATTGTGAGAGCAAGGATCACCAGTTTCTCGTCTTGGATTTCTGCAATGATGCGATAATCACCAATGCGGTATCGCCATTGTCCGCTTCGGTTCGCTGTCAATCCTTTGCCGTGAAGCCTGGGATTGGAGCAACCAACCAGATTCTTTTCGATCCACGCCTTAAGCATACGTTGCGTGTATCGATCCAGTTTCTTGAACTCCTTGTCAAACCGTGCCGTTGTTAATACTTCGTATGTCATATGTCGAGTTCCTTCCAAAGATCGGAGATAGGACGGCTTTTTCTTCCGCTTGCAACATAGTCAGCGTAAGCTTCGTCCGCAACGGTAATGTCGTATTCATCCTCGATCTTTTCAAAAAGCGCCTTTTTGAACGCTTCGCCCAAAGACAGCGCATGGAGCTTGGCATAACTCTCGGCAAGGATCCTTTCTTCTTCGGATAAGCGAATAGAAAAACTCATAGAATCACACTCCCTTTCTGTAATACATTGTACTACATTTTATCCTGTTTGTCAATATATATTCTTCAAAAAAGCGGAAATTATTTCCGCTTTTTCTTTATGTCCTCAATAGCTGTCGTTAGCAGGAAGGTAATCAGCATGTCTATATTCGTGTGTTGTTCGCTGGCAACAACTGTCAGCTCATTATATAGCGATACGGGCAGATGCACGGGCGCTCCCATCAATGTAGAGTGATGATGTTTCGGATCCAGAATATAGATGGTTTTGCGCAGTTCGTCTGCTTCGAGTTTTGCATAAATATCTAGCACATAGTCAGAGTTGGCATGCCCGATGATCTGTGCGATCGCCTTTACCGGCGCGCCTCTTTCTGCAAGTCTGGTTACAAAGGTATGCCGGCATACATGACAGGCTAATTCCATGACGCCGCTTTTTTTGCGGATCCGATCCACAAGTCGACGCATGACGGTTTTTGTGACCGGCTTATGCCTGGTATGATTAAAAATATACTCGTTGATCCGTTCCTGCGCGCCGATGATCTGCCGAGCGCGGTAGATCAAATAGACCTTGCGAACACCTGCAGGTGTTTTAGAGTCGGCAATAAAAATACTTCCGTACTGTCCGTCGTCTGGATTGTAGTGTTCCCATTTCAAATTCGTCATTTCAGACATACGCAGTCCCGTATCCAAGAGGAAAAGAATAAGGTGACCGAGCGCGTCGGTGTAACATGCTGCTTCGACGGCGTCCTGTTCGGAGTGAGTGAGCGGAAGAATCTCTTTTGTTGAAGCGAGGGGTAGTATCAATTCGGTTGCGGGAGAAACGGTGATCGTTCCGTTACGGACGAGCGGGCGAAAGGACTGCCGCATAACCAAGCGTATCTTTTCAAGCATGGATTTACTGTATCCGTTGTCCGAATTAAGTTTTTTGGATGTATTTAATATGATCTGCAGATCTTGTTCGCTGATTTCTTTTACGTCCTTTTCGGCGATCGGTGATCGGTTGATAATGGCAACCGCATGCATACAGTTTGATTGTTGTTTTTTGCCGACGTGGGGTAGCTTGTAGATCTCGAGCCATGTAGTCAGCCATTCTTTGTATTTCATCGTGGTATATACCCCCTTATGGTAGTACAAATAAAATACACCTGCATTCGGTGAATTTTCAATCCTTTTTTCCTCGGGGGGAGTTCCCTTCATCGCGGACGCGCCGTATGGCGCATCAGTTGTCCGCGATCCTTTGTGCCTTTGATTGATAGACAGACTGGATAATAAACAAAAGATTTTATATTTTAAGGGGTAATAATTCGCTTGCGGGCGTCATGGTGACAATTTTTAATAATCGAATTTACATAGTATCAATTCCCGTGTAGTCACTCGGCAAAAAGAAACCCATGGACGCCTGAATCAGCGATCGGCGCCCATGGAAATTGTCCGAATTATGTCCGCATTAAAAAAGGGTAGACTGCCCCCTTGGAGCGATTACATGAAAAAGCACATCGCCGTGGCCGAGCGGGACGCAAGAACCGCGTTGCCACGCGGTTTATAGCTGATTTTTTTAGATTTTTTCTCCTTTTTTGCAAATATTATTCGCGCTGTTAGATGCTTTCAATGGCATTATAAAGAACGGTCAGACGATACGCCCTTACATTGGTAATGTCTTCTTCGCCATACTCCCACAGCTTGTACAAGACACCGTAAAGGATGTGTTCATAGTCGAGCGCCATGATTCTACTGCGCACAATATCCGTGTATGTATTTTCGCCGTTGACACGTACTGTTGCCTTTTTAGTGCAAAATACGCTTACCATCAGATCGACAATGGCATCCAGACGTCCTTTGGAATAGAAGAAACCATCCTCATGGATCAAGCGGGATTGGGCGACAAGATCCTCGTAACGGATATTTTCACGGATGATCTGTTTGACAATACGCGGATCACGGGGGATCTCGGTTGCCTTTTCGGTGATAATAGGCGTGTTTTCGCTCATTTTGCCCATTTTAGAGTGTTCTTTCTGCAAGGCGGGCGTGGCGAAGGGGTCAGCGGAAAAGGCGTATTCAAAGCGCGTAACGCCATTAACGGTATCATAGAAGCGGGAAGTGTGAAGATAACCGCATACTTTAAGGTTACGCCAATGCCGGTCAAACTTGGTGCTACAAATGCCGGTTGCCGATCGCAAGGCAGTCTTTCGCACAAAATCAAGTGCCGACCCGTCTTTGTCTTTGAGGATTCCTTGCTCATACATTTCAAGATAATTTTGAGCAATCATCCAAATCCATTTTTCCGAGAAGGAGAGTTGCGGATCCAGAAGAACGGTGCGGCTGATTGTGTAATAATTCTGTGTCGGCTCGGTGTAGATCGGGGGACAGTTGTTCAAATACCGACGCCCTTCCTCTAGGCACAATGTCCGCTTTGCCGGTATGTTCTTTTGAGGTTTTGAAAGAAGCTCATATCGATAATAGAAGGTATTGTGGTCGAGCGGCATGCGAATCATTTTGAGGTATCCTTTTTCCTGCAGTCCGCGCCATGCGTTGTCAAGCTTGAAGTGACCGTCACGAGTGCGGGTGTACATCATTTTCTTAAATCCGCCGTGGGTCGCCTCGAAGTTTGGGATCGACAGATACGCGGCGATCATGCCGTACAGGATAAATTCGCGATGCGAAAGATTCTTTTTCAATTCTTTTGCGATTTTAATATATTGCATGATTTTGCAAACTCCTTTATTTTAGGTATTGCAAACGCAAGCAAAACGTGATATACTACCGATGTGATCCGGTGTATTACGCGTTGCGATTGTTTTGCTTGCGTTTACATCAAAAAAGCCGCCTGTTGTCGCAGGCGGCTTTTTTCTTTGCTATTCTTTTTTGGTTTTCTTCCGAAATCCTTTTTTCTTGGGAGCCGACGAGGTGGGCGGGGGATCATCAGAGCTGTCGTCAAGCATCCCTTCATAGAGATTGGTGCTTGAGAGCCTTGCACGGATCTTTTCTTCGGTCAATACCTCAATTTCAATTATATCCCTGGGTGCAGGGCGTTCATCGCATTTCGGAAGATTATTCCAAATAAGCATGAACGGCTTGAGGCTCACCTGGATCGGACGGGATCCGCTTTTCATCACTACAAAGGTACCGAAAGGAAGGCGAGCGATCTCGTCGGGCATGAGAAGCTCCCGACCGATCAACTGCCTATTTTGGCTACTGCTTTTATTGCTTGTGCTGTTTGATCCAGACACCGTAGTGTATTTTCCGAGGGCGTGGGATAACTCGCGTGCCGTATCCTCGGCAGTCGGAGAAGTATACGAAAAAACCGTCATTTGTGTAGCATCACGAATGATTTTTGCCGTGGCTTTTCCGTACCGTTCTTCGAGCTGTGCGAGGGATTGTAACGCGATTATAAGGCGAATGCCGCGCGATCTCGCCGCCGTGAATTGGCTGGCAAGATCTTTGATCGCGGGGCTATTGCCGAACTCGTCCCAGAAGAAAAGGACTTTTCGCGGAAGGGTAAGATTCTTCTGCTCATTACCGAACGCGATCAGATCGGTAAGCATTTGTCGGATGAACAATGACGAGAATAAATGGCGTGTGCTGTCTTCGTCGGGGACGATCAGATAAACGATGGTCGGCTTTTCGACGAACTCCTCGGCAGAGAATCCATCGGAGTGGGCGCAGATCATTTGCTCAAGCTCGTTGTCAACGAAATTAAGCAGCTTCGCCATTGCCGAGGAAAAGATGTTCATAGATGTACGAATGTCGGCATTGATTGAGGCTCCGGCAAACAGCTTGGAACGATTTTCTTCCGGCAGTTGCGCCAGAAGCTCTTTTAAGCGGTTTTTTTGCACGGTGTCGGGTTCTTCATCCTCGTTTTGCACAAGCCCGTTTAGCTCGATTAAAAGGCGAAAAACGGACGGTAGGTGTCGTTCGTTCGGCAATCCGTACTCGCTGACAAGAAGGATAATAGCGGTGATCAGACCTTCGGCAGTAGTTGAGAAGAACTCCGAGCTTTCCGAACTGCCCGTGGAGCGTACCGCCGATGTATTCATAATCGCCGAAGAAAGGATTTTTGCGTATCGTTCGGCGCGAGCGCGATAAAGAATTTTATCGTGATCGTTTTCCGACGTCAGCATCTTATCCATGCACGTGTTGACGGCGTACATCATGTTGTTACAGTCGCTTTCCAACGGATGTCGGTAGTCAAGAACGCGGATGGTGTATCCGGCTTCTTTGGCAACCGCCGCTGTTTCTATGTATTCTTCGCCTTTGACGTCAACGACCACCAAGGATGCGCCGCCGCCGTTTGTGTTACGATTGACATGACAGTTGTATAAGATCGAGGGGATATACAGGCACTTTGTTTTACCGGCTCCTGGTGGCGCTAATACCATCATGTTATGCTCGGACAGATCGACGCTGAAGGAATGAGCGGAATAGTCTATAACCAACCCGCTTTTTGTTGCCTTTTTCTCATTGAAGGTCGGATACATTTTCTTCCTCTCCGAAGTTGACGCCCATCTGGCAGTACCATACTGTCCTGCTCCTGCGGTTCGTAGTTTAATATCATCAAGAGAGTTACCGCTTTTAAGCAATAATGCGCCGAGTATGCCAACGATGCTGCATAGGAACAACCGCATAATTGGATAATACTCCCATTGGAAACAAGCTTGCCAGACGGTCAATTCACCATGTAGCACTTGAGGAAAGAAAAAAAGGGCGGCAATCCCCACCCACGATGCAACCGCAAACATAGTGCCGAATATGAGGCGAACATACCATTTCATAATAACTCTCCTTTCAAAAAGCGGAAATGATTTCCGCTTTTTAGGGATTCATGGATTTAGGCGGCATCTTTGCTTGGGCGCGTTGCACCTGCTGTTGCTGATTATGCGTGTGGGATGGCTCTTGGGGCATATTACCTGTTAATTGTTGGCAGAGAATATCCGAGCCTTTTGCGATATGCTTTAATACAAGTTGACGTCGGGCAAAGGAAAGGTGTTTTAAGTTCGGCGCCGTTGTGCGGATGCCCATTTTTTCAAGGGTAGCATACGTAATACCCGAAGCTTCGGCGTGAACGATGTCGGCAGTAGCTTTCGGAGAAGATGCTCTGACCATCCGTTCAGACAGCGCATACACATTTTCCTTAAGATCATTGGCATACGGAAGATCGTTCTTCTTGCATAACCACTTGGCGCTTTCTTCTACACGATCGACCGATGGGGAAGTGAGGCGTTCGCCAATGATGATGCCGTCCCCTTCAAAAGCGCTACGAAGCTCGGGCGCGTTTGTGGCACGAATGGTATCCAAGCCGGTGGCGCTGTGTACAATGGTGCTTTCATCCACGCGAACGGCATCCATCGAACAATTCTGAAATGTGAGCTGATCGAATTGCGTGTTTTTGACAATCACCTGCTCCCATTTGCATTGTTCAAATACCGCATCTCTAAAGTCGGCGTCGTAAATATGGGCGTGAGTGATTGTGCTTTCTCGAAAGGATGCCTGTTCAAATACGGCGGCGGTGGTAATCGGTTCTTCGATGGAACAGCGTTCAAAGGTCGCGGAGATCCTGGCGTCTGAAAAATCGCAATGGTGAAATGTGCAATTCACAAATTCACCCTGCAGGTTTTCGGGGATCTTGAGATAGGATACATTGACGTTCTCCAATCGAACAGGATTGCTTGCCATGCGATCCAATTCTTCCTGCGTAAGCTTTACGGCGGTTACATCGGCGCCGATGGGCGACTCAATGTCAGCTTTCAGCGCTTCTTCTTGGATTTGAACAAAGGGGTTATGTTCGGGAGTTATTCCGCGCTCGGCGAAAAAGGATTCCATTGCGACGCTGTGTTCATCAAAACGTTCATGTACTTTGGCGAACACCTTTTCGGGCGAAAAGACAGCGCCGTCAGCTTCTAACCGTTCTCGGTAGGCTTTGAAATGTTCTGCTAAATGCTGTTGCCTGGCATCGGTGATCGGAATGCCGAACTTGTCCTCAAGCATGATAGCAAGGGCATCCGCTTCAAACTCCACCTGCGCCGTACTGACGGATGCATCTACGCCGTGTTCCATGATACCATGGGACATTTCATGGAAGACGGTTGACAGCTTTTGTGAGTCACCGAGAAGATCGTTTATTTCGATATGATGGTCGATTGTGTTATACAATCCTCGCGTGACTAACCCTTGAGCGGATTCGCTGACCGGCATGCCGATGCTGTCGCAATACTCGCAGACCGTCTTATACATTGCGGCGTGTTGTTCGCTTTTATAGCCGAGTCCAAGGAGCTTCGGATAGTCTTCAAGAGGACAGGTGGTTTGCGTAATATCAAAAACGGTGCCGATCGCAAAGTGCATTTCTTGTCGGCTCTCAAGCATACCGATCGCAATCTGCTGTTTTTGCAGATCGCTTGCGGCGCGAATGGATACCCATGGATGTTGCGGTGTCAACCGAAAATACGTTTTCGGCGCCGGCGCAAGGATCTTCATCCCGTGTTCACCTTTGCGGATGTGGTAGCCCATTTTTTGATAGTCTTTATATGACGCCGCAAATGTGGTGTTTGGATTTTGCGCATACATCAGCATGCGGTTGCGTTCAGAGTAGGTACGAAACTGTGCCGAAAAACGAAGGTAGTCAGATATTTGTGTAGGATCCGTATTCCAAGAGTTGGCAAGCTTGGTTATGCGAGCCTCGGCTTCTTGTTGCTGTTGGCGCCGATATTCGCCACGCTCCATCGGAGTATCATTCATGTTCAACCCTCCAAAAGATCCTCAAGTACGTCTTGAGGAATAGCATTGATTACCTCGCGGATTTCGGATTGTTCAAACGGGGATAAGGTATCAATACGATCGCTTTCGCTGACTTCCATCGCTTCGCCGACGACAACGAACTCCTCGGGGATAGAGTAGGCAAAGACATCCCCGTTATCATCCATTGCAATGGCTTGTCCTTGGTGGTAGGCGATGATGATAGCATACGTTTTCTCTTTCATAGCAGGTACTCCTTTTTTGTATTGTGTTATAAACCATAAAAGCGGAAATCATTTCCGCTTTTATGGCTGTTGAACAGACTGATCGTTGCTACGTTCTTGAGAGTGCGAATGATGCTTTTTGTGCTTATTGCTCTTTTTCTTTCCTCTCGGCGAGCGTTGCATAGACGGTTGTTTTTGCTGATTCTGTTGAGCGGCGATCTTGGCTGTTCGCAAAAGTGCCGTTACAATGCCGGTGATACCGTATTGCATTTGTCGCTGTTGGTGAGCAAGGGCTTTGGTTTCATAATACAACTGGCGTGACATGGCGTCGTTGCCGTGTGCCGCGGCATACGCTTGTAATTCTTCGTTTTGAATGGTACGGCATGCGACGTCAATTTTATCCTTTACGGCAGATGGCAGATCATCGTATCGCACCGATCGACACGCACGGTTTATGGTGCGATCGGATGCCAATGAGCCTATGACCTGTCGTGCTTGAGGATCCTGTTGTATCAACAACTTCATGCGGGAACGCTCAATCTGATGGATGGCATCCTTTACCCATCTATCATGTCCTTTTTCGTCAAAATGAGAAGCGGGGGGAGCGTGTGCTTCAAGGCGCTTTCCGATCGGTTCCGGCAATCGTGTTTGTGGGTCGGTTAAACGAATTTCCTTTGCCGCATCATCAAAGATGGCTTGAATTGCCGGTGATTGAATCCACTTTTGGAATTGCTCGTGTCGGTTGGCGTCATAGCCGATTTTGCACAGCGCTTTCCGCACGGCAACAGGATCGGCGTGTTGAAGCTCGGGAGCGCGTGATTTTGCAATTTTCATCACCGGTTCGAGTTCCCGACAGAACTGTGGATCTTCGGCGAGCGCATCGTGATCTCCCTGCAGTTTAACAATATTTTGCAAGTATTGTTTTTCGTTTTCGTTCAGCTGCAGGTGGTTTTGGATTCTTTCTTGTCGTATGGTGTCCATTGCATGACGGATCAATAGTTCCTCGCATCGCTTATCAAAGCTTGCTTTGGGGAGCATGGAACGCACCGCTGTTTTTTGGTCGTCATTCAGATCATCGAAATTCTGGCTGTAAGGGATCGACTTCGATAAAACCGTAATGGTTTCTTTGTGCTTGTGAAGCTCTTGATAAAACGTTCGGAGCTGTTTGCCGACGCCGATACGATAGGCGCTTAACAATGCTTCGTTGGAGAGTGCATCCATAAGCTTTGTGTCAGCGGTAACGGCGCATCGCAACATCAACATGCGCCATTCTTCTTTTATTTCGGGATCCTGTTCGGAAAGACGTGTCATGGCATCCATGACGGCGCCGTCAGCCGAGGACTGTATTTCCGTTGAGGAGCGATTGTAGAAATGAAGAACGGCGTGCGTTTTGGATTCCAACCCTTCAAATATTGGTTTTACATCCGTGGATGCAAACCATTCACGGATGCGCAATCGAACAGCTTGCTCATACATCCTTGAGGAAAGAAAAGATGCTGTGGTATCCGTTACGCCGCTTTCGTTGTGTAGGATGCGCTGAATCTCGGAATCCACCACCGCAACGGTATCGCCGCTGATATTGGATGGTAACAGTAACCCATCCACGCTGATAGACGTCGTTTGTTCTGTTGGTGCAAGATAAATACGACATTCCTTAACCGCCGCTTGCAATGCGTCATTCTCGGAAAAAGCTGTACGAATCTGACGGTTGATCGATTTCCACGTGTCTTTCTGCGCGTGCTTCATCATGCTTGAAAGATCGGATCCGTATTCATCGTAAAGGGACGATAACCATTTGCGCATAAACGGATCTTGAGCGGCACGCCGAACGGATTGGTATGCCGATACACCGACATATTTTTGGATTTCCCATTTCTGAACAAAGGAGAGATCATCCCAAGAGTGGTTTATAAGATAATCTGCACTTGGGGGAACGGTCGGCTCGAATGGGAGATCGATCGGAACCGTAAGAGTTCCGATCGAACGTGCCGTGCGGATGATGGCGTTATGAAAGTCGGTGCGATCGTTTTTTCGGGTGGGGTGCATAGTGCGCGAATGAAAATCATTCATTCGCTGCTCAATGGCAGCGGGATCTGAATTATATGCTTCTACCAGTTTCCGATGTGCTTCAATGTATTCGTCAAAGGATTGCCTAACGCCATCGCACGTAATGATCTTTTGGAACAGCTGATCTACCATGAGCTTGGTGTCGCGCGGCAGATATTGATAAGATCCTTTACGACCGGTCGCAGGCAAGGCTTTTGACAACGCCTTAAAATCATCCAGTAGGTCGGGGCGATCTTCAAACCTGGTGGCAGTCAAAGCTTGTTTTAATCGTTGCCGCGCAAGCGTTTGTTCTTCTTTTACAAGTGCCAGATCTTCCGAAAAAATATCGTTCGTAAAAAGGCTCCTTGTTTTCTCAAATGCTCGTTTGGTTTGCTCCGGCGATCGCCGACCTTCTCTTTCATCAGTCGAGTACATATACACATGAACATGGGGATGGTGATCGCTCCCATTTTTGTCGATCGGATGAAAAGCGGCACACCACACTAAATTGGCGGGGGAGATACCGTGTTCCTGTGCAACAGCCGGTAATTGCCGGCATAAAAGAGAACGCCAGGCTTCGGCGTTAGTGTAGCCCAAACGATCGGCATCTTCTTTTGTGAGCGATAAGACGCCTTTCCACATGATCGAATTTGAAGCTGACGCCCTGGCAATTTCTTCGGGAAGATCTGCTTTTCCAAACGCATTAAACAATCCGTCATGACTATCGCCGAAATGTTCGACACCACGGCGCTGTGCAATATACTGAAATGCGTTTTGAGAGGTCATATACCGTGCTTCTTCTTCGTTAATGACATGCACACCTTCGCGGGTAGCGGCATAGTCGATCGCTTGCGCAGGTGTCATTTGTTTATAGTCAGGCGATTTCGGATCGTAGTAACGTGCATTCCAAATGGCGCCCTGCATTATGATCGCTCCTTCCTACAAAAGAAAAAGCGGAAATGATTTCCGCTTTTTCAGCGCAACTCAAGCTGTGCCTTTTCGATATAAACGGTATCGTAAACGTAAAAGCCGGCTCCGTTTATGGAATCGTCGGGAACAGAATATGTTTCCATATCGATCCGCACGTGATAAAAATCGGGTTCGACATTCGGGATAGTAATGCGAGTGCTTCGATTGATTAAGTGATCGAGTTCCAGGTAGATTTCATCAATCGAAGGCGGCATTTGGGGTAATGTGTCATATTCCTGCACAGAATCGTTGATCGTTATGGTGTAGGAAATATCGCGGGCTTGTACGCGAGTAGTCATTTCTTCGATACAGAAGGAAAGGATTTTACTCTGTGAATCGTAACGCCCGTTGTTGATCTTAACAGTCCATCCATCAAACTCAATCGGAATATCATAAGAAAAACGGATGGGGACAATGACCGGCGTTGTATCAATAGTGGTAGATGTGGATGTTGGTTCTGTGATGATGGTCGTAACCGTTTGCCCGAACGGGTCGGTCACGGTTTGTCCCATACCGTCTGTCACATTTACTACCCGAGTTGTAGTGGGTACTGTTGAGGTTGCGGGTGTGGGAGCGGTAAGCGGCATTTCCGAGTTTTGCGGGAGTGCAAGTATAAGCACGAAAAAAAACAGTCCGAGAGCCATGATGACCGTTCCGATTATAGGGAAGAAGCGGATCGGTTTATGAATTTCATTCATTAGATTATTCCTCCGTTTTTGTAGTTGGATATTGTGGAGTGCCGTATCCTTTGATTGTTGGATTGCCAATGGTAAAGGAATACTGAATGCACTTGCCTGTTCCACCGCCGCGATTGCCGCCGATGGTATATACGGTCGTTCCGGCAACGCGTTCGACAAGCTCCACGTGTTCTGCGGATCCGTCGTGGTTCCAATCGATGAAGATCACGTCGCCTGGAGAGGGGGTATAATATGCTCCTTCCACCCATAGCCCGTGTTCCTTAAACCACTTGACGCCGCCGCTGGTGCATGCAGAGAATTTCGGGAATATACCTGCATCAATATATCCGCATTGATTCCCGCACCATGAAACGAAGCAAGCGCACCAATTCACCCACCCGTTGTATCCGTACCACGACCAGTAGGGTTGACCGCCGACGTTGCCGACTTGAGAAAGTGCTACGGCTACAATGTCGGCGTTTCCTGCACCGCCGCCGTTATATGTAGGGAATACGGCGTCTGCCAACAGATCGTCCCAATGTTCATTCATGTCCTCGGATAAGAGGGCGTTGAGCATGGAGATTTCTTCTTCGGTGAAACTGTATAAGGCGGTCATTTCATCGACAGACATATTTTTTGCGGAGATGGTGAGAGTGAGGACGTCGTCGACCGTTTCAAGTGCCTGGGTGATCGGATGTGTTTTCTCGAACATGGCATACAAACGTTTCTGCTTATCGGCATTCCACGCCATGACCGGTTCGGGATCGTCGCTGTTAAATTCGTCAACCGCAAAGACTGCCAATACCTCTTTCCAATTATTCAGTTCTCCGAGGTCGTACTTAATAATTTCGGGATTGCGAAAAAACACATCCTTTGCATCCTCAAGAGCCTTTTGGTATTCGGTACCAACAGAAGTTATAGCTTCGGCAATCACTTCGCTATTGCTTTTTTCGATGTCTTCTTCTGCAGTCGAGAAAAATATACTGATGGGTGATCCGACGGCGGCAGTCATAAGCACAAACGGAGTGATAAGGATAGCGCTCGCTATGATGATCCCTGTCACGAGCTTCACAAAAAAGCCTTGTTTTTCCGCGCCGGCAGACGCTCCGAGCTTTGCCAAACCGTTAATAACTTGAACGGCAATCTGTACGATTTTAACCCACATGATATTGCTCCTTTCAAAAAGCGGAAATCATTTCCGCTTTTACCGACCGCCCGCAGATCCGAATAATGCTTTTTCGTAAGGCAGAGCGCCGACTTCCATGTGGTATTTCCCGTGACCGCATTTGAGTAAGCATTGTCGCTTTCGGCTTCGGGCGATGATCTTAATCTCGTGATCTTCAAGATCCAACAAGGTTTTAATGATGGAAGGATCCACGTCGCCGAGGTTGAAAATGAACTTATGCGGCGGGAGCTGTAAAAGGGATGCTGATACGTGCATGATTTCGGGATCGTTAAGATCACCGAGGTTTTGAGTAAGCAATCCGCAAATACCTTCATATTTACGGTCACGCTTCATGTAGTTTCGCATCCATTTCATCAGCACAGGGAATTGTCGATCAATCATAAGATAGGCTTCATCAGCGATGAATGCTTGTTGTTGCTTGGGATTTCCGATCAGCTTTGTCATAACCCAGGTCATAATATTAAACATGACCGATGCCATACGCTGTGCGGATCCATTCAGAAGTGTCTGTAATTGGAAGTTAATGACGTCGGCGTTGGGGACGTTGGTGTGTCCGTTGAAAATGGGGGCGCCGCTACCATCGTAGACGTCCCGTAGTTGTAAAAGAATGTTCTGCAGATCTTCACGATTGAACTCGGGGTAAGTATTGGCATCAAAGCGGTTATAGAGTTGATTGACATACTCGTAAAGGGTTGAGAAGGTAGGATAATCGGTTGGCTTTGCGGTACTGGGATCGAAACGATCATCAATCCCGTATTGCCGATAGTGTTCCTGGATAATGACGGTCAGAATATTAAGCTCGCGTGTGGTCATGTCCGGCAAAAGGATCGGAAGGAAATCTCGAAGCCAAGACAGATGTTGGCGTAAGGCGACTTCGTTCTTAAATGCTTCGGGGGTGTCCGCATCATGCGGTGTATCGTCACCGTGGGTGGCGATAATTCTCACTTCAAAGGGATTGATAATATAACCGCCGATTCCGCATTCAATGTTACTGCATTGCAGTCCTCGAAACAGATCGCCGTATTCATTCTCGGGATCTAGAACAAAGCAGGACACGCCTTTTGCGATCAGCTGTGAAAGGATCTTTTTCGCCAGATACGATTTGCCCATGCCCGGCGCTCCGACGATCAAAAAGTTACCGCTTGTCAGATCATCGTTTCGCAAGTAGGGATCCCATATCACGGGACCGCCCGACGTGGTGCGTCCCAGGAGCAGTCCGTGGTCGTCAACTTTCTTGGAACTGGTAAACGGATAAAGGGCGGCAAAGGTGCTACTCGGCATGTTGCGCGAAAGGGAAATGTGATTTTCGCCGAACGGCAACATGGACAAAAAGCACTCGCGCTGTTGGTATAGCATATCGTCTTTGGTTATGCCGTAGGTGAGAAGCAGATTCTTGATCTTTTCGGCGCGCAGGTTCAACTGCTTTACATCCGCTGCATAAATTTCGATCAAGATTGTCACGAAAAACATTTTTTCGTTGCTCTCGATCATATCCCGATAGGTGTTTTTAATCTGCTCTTGTTCGGCATCACCTTCGATACGTTGTGCGGCTTTACCGCCGCGCGATTTAGCTACGCTGTTGGATGATTGGGCGTTGACAAGTGCGCTGACTTCTGCAGAAGACAGCGGCTCCAAATGGATGCGCATGCTTGTGTTTTCCATACAAGCGATACGGCGCAACACACAATCCGTTTCAAAACTGGTCGGATAATTTCGCACACAGATTGTTTTGCGCAGAAAATCATTTTGCTCGCAATACCGGGTATTGAAATCCATGCGTATCGGCAACAGCATACGCCGTGTTTCTTCTCGCGCTACTGCTTTGTAGTCTACACTCTTTGGACGGCGGCGTTGTTGCTGAAATTGAACCTGCTTTTCATATTCCAGATTGATTGCTTCGTCAAACTCTGCCAATCCAAAGGTGGTATATTCTCGTAACAAGAAATTCCGAAGAACAACAATCCACTCGTCCTTTTTTGCAATGTAATACGGAATACGGTCGTTGAGCTGTGAACAGAACAGATCGAGCTGACCGCGATCGCGCACGGATACGCACATGTAAAAGGCGCGTTCTACACTTGCGCTTTCCGCTTCAATACCGTCGATCTGACGCAGGAGATCTTCAAATATAAATTCGTAAGCGGGGTTTTCAATCATAAGACCTTGTTGGTATTCACGGATATGTCCCATACCCTCGGTTTTGTCCAAAATAAAGAAGCTCGGGACGATCTTCTCGCAACCGTCCAAGAGGGTTTGTAACCGCGCAATTTCCTCGAGGCGATCGACAAGCCCGAGGATGTCCATCTGCTTTGGCGCAAGACGGAGCAGATAATGTTCGCGAAGCTTTTTGTCGTGACCGGTCACAACATGATCGGCATTAAGCTCGAAGTCCAACCAGGTTGAGCTTTTTTCTTTAGTCAGTTGCATCGTTTTCATCGTCCTTTCGGTATAAGATGCGTGAAGTCAATCGGTATGATTGAGGAGTGCGACAGTAATGAATTACATTCTTGAAAAAATCAATTCCCGAGTGTTGTACTCCTGGCGGGCGATATACGAGGATGGCATACACGATCGGAATAGCAAATAGATACAGCATCCGTAAGTTTTCTGCTGTTACATTCGTAATGATTATGACGGCGACCATGGCAAATAAAATACCAATGTGCCGCAAGCCGAAGCCCATAATGATAATACCTTTTGCCATAGGCGGGGGAACACGATATTTTTGTTGCTTCATCTTTTTCACCTTCCTCCTCGGGATGCGACCATTGCCGCCATGTACGCTACGTTCGTTAAACCGCCGCCGCTACTGCCGGAAGAATATCCCCAACGTTTTAGAATCGAGGGGATCGAAGCGGCACCGATCAGAAGGACGCCTGCGATGAAATATGTCGGAACGTGGTTTGTGTTATAGCCGGTGGCGGCAAAATCCATACCTGCAGAATAGCACAGTAATTGAAGTCCGAAGGTTAAGCGACCGCTTATGACGTCGCGTCCCCATTCGCCGATTGCGCCGTCGTTGCCGGCGGCTACATCAAAAACGTACAAATAGCCTGTTAATACCTGGACGTATATAACCACATACTGCTTGAATAAATGAAACACCATCAAGACAGAAACAATGAGCATTATGATAAATATTATCGAAAAAACAATCCCTGCTGTTCCTGTTCCATTGATAATATCGTTAAAGCGAATTGAAATGATCGTAAAATCGGGAGAGAGCGACGCGGTGATCAGACGCACGATAGTGAGGACTAATTCGTGGGCGTAATTGATAATCGGACGGCAAAATAACAGCATGCCGTATGCCTTGAGGAAAGAAAAACATCTGGCTCCTATATCGTTCCCGTCGCCGTGTACGTGCTGTTCGACGGCTGTTATGAGTGACTTTACAAAGCCGGCTAATAGTAAGATGTATCCTATGGTTTGAAAGAAGTTCAACGTTCCTTTGACGAAATCATGCGTAAAGAAACTTTGGTTGAGCATGGTTGTTATAAAGTTGAATAGGGCAGTTGAAGCTTTGGCAATCAACGCTAAAATCTTTCGGAATATGTCGGTATACATGAGATCGAGGATTTTCATGGGTATCACCACCTTGAGCGAAATATACTCCGCATAGGCTCCTCGTCCTATGCGGAGTATTGTGCTTTGGGATCATTTTTTGATTACGCGATCATTTCCGGACCCCAAATGCCGAATGCCAAAAGCAGAATCATAACGGCTACGGTGACACCGATTCCGACCAACTGTGATTTGTAGCCCTCGTTTTCACGGTGCTTGCCAATCGCCGTAATAATCAAGTAGACCAAAACGGCAAGGCAGATAAACTCGCCGATCGGAACAAAGACGTTGGAAAGAATATTCATGCCGGATTCCAACAGTTCTTCTTTTGCATCGTTAAGACCGCTTTCCACATCTGCAGAAACGGCAAGAGCCATGATGCCGCACATCATCAGCATCAGCGCCACCATACCGATGACCTTTAATACTTTTTTGTTCATGTTTACTCACCTTTTTCTTTGTAGATATGACATAGGGTATCGTTCCAATCCTTCCCGAAAGAAGGAAGGGAACGAAGGACTGTATAGTTGTCCGAAAATTTTTCCTGGATATTTGCGGCTGTTTTATTACCGCAGTTATCGTTGTCTGTACAGACAACGATGCGGCTTACAGCTTGTGGATGATCTGATAAAAACTGATACAAGGGAGCGAGGGAGCGTCCACCTAATGTAATGAGCGTTAATTCGTGCCAGTTTTTTCTTTTACGCATAACAAGCGTTGCATAGCTCAAGGCGTCAATCACCGCTTCAAACACATAAATGGTGGATAGGTTTTCTCCGACTCGACACCAGGCATAGTCCTTTTCCGACCACGCTGTTTCTCCTCGCCATGAGGCTGAATAAGACGAAGTGCCACGCTGAAAGCAATAGCGTGGCACTCCGTCTACATATCGTACAAATACCGCGTTGTGCGATCGCGTCGCTTCATAGAGTTCGTTTTTCTCAAGCAGATCCCGAACAATCGAAGGAGCAATACAGCGAGTTTGCGTAAGATACGCGTATACCCGCTTGTGTGATTCGCACTTGCGCGGAAGGGTTCGATCAACAGGTTCATCAGAAACAGGTGGCGAAGGTTTAGGACGGGGAAGATGTTGAATGGGCGGCCGCGAAGGATCGTCGCCGATCAATTCATGCACGGCATCACGAAAGGTTTTCTTCTCAACCAATATCAAGAAGTCGATTGTGTCGCCGTATATATCTTCGCTGTTCCAGATCCAACGATTTTCGTCCAGAAGAATTACGAAACTATCGTGTTCTTCGAGCCTGGCATAATGCCCCTCGCGGATCACGGAATATCCGTGCGCTTCAAGGTAATCAATCAACGGAACACTCTTGGCTTTGGCAATCTGTTCTTTAGAATACTCGCCCAACGCCACACGTCCTTTCTGTTATTGAACTTGTTTCTTTTTGCGCTTTGAAGCAACGAAACCCGTGACGGTAATACCGAGTGCAGTAATCACCAGGATCGTCATTGCCGTATAGGTTCCAATCGGATTTTCGCCGGTCTTCGGGGTATCTTCGTAAACGGGTGTCGGGGTATGAGTGTTCGTGAGTACAAAGCCGTCGTTGGTCTTTTCGACAGTTGCCTCATAACCTGCAGGGACATCGAGTTCACGGATGGTGTACTCAATGGGCGTCCCGTTATCGCGGTTCGCAGGAAGATTGGTAAATTCAAACGACCATTGGTTGGGAGCAGTTTCGGAAATTGCCGTTACTGTGGCGCTCTGATATTCCACACCATCCGCGTACACCGCCACCTTGATTTGGTTGGGACGAATCAGCTCGGCGTTATTGCCATCCACCCAGATCTTCTGACCGCTGATCGTGATCGTTTCGATCTCGTGCGTATTGATAATGTTATATCCGTCATAAGACACGGTGTAACCCTCCGGCACAACCGCTTCTTCCACGGTATAGACGATCTCCACACCGCTGTCGCGATACTTGAGCAGGTCGGTGAACGAGTAAGTCCATTCGTCCGCTTCGGTCGTGGTGACGGTATCAATCACGGTTCCGTCTGCAAGCAGGTTCACGGTGATCTCGTCGGGGCGCAGACCGTCGCGGTCATTATCATCCACCCACGACTTGACGCCGCCAACTTCGGTCAGCTCGGGAGCGTGGGTGTTCGTCATATTGAAGCCATCATAGGATACGGTGTAGCCCTTCGGCACAACCGCTTCTTCCACGGTATAGACGATCTCTACGCCGCTGTCGCGGTACTTGAGCAGGTCGGTGAACGAGTAAGCCCATCCGTCCGTTTCGTTTGTGGTGACGGTATCAATCACAGTTCCGTCTGCGAGCAGGTTCACGGTGATCTCGTCGGGACGCAGACCGTCACGGTCGTTATCATCCACCCACGACTTAACGCCGCCAACCTCGGTCAGCTCGGGCGTATGCGTGTTTGTCATATTGAAGCCGGTATACGAAACTGTATACCCTTCGGGTACAACGGATTCCTCGACAGTATAGACGATCGGTGTACCGCCATCCTTATAAATCGGTAAGCCTGTAAATTCATAACGCCAGGCTGACGCTTCGTTCGTGGTAACAGAATCGATCACGGTGCCGTCTGCAAGCAGGTTTACGGTGATCTCGTCTGGACGCAGACCGTCACGGTCGTTATCGTCCACCCACGACTTGACGCCGCTGACGGAAGTTTGTTCAGGCGTGTAAGAGTTGGTGATGTCGAATCCGTTGATTTCTTTGGAATAGAACTCAACGGCGTCTTCATCAACCGTCCAAACGATCTCGGTTCCGTCGATGAATTTCGGAAGATTCGTAAACGAATATTTCCAACCGTCCGCTTCGGTCACGGTTTTACAGGCATACGGGGAACCGTCTGCGTATGCCCACACAACGATCGATTCGGGACGTTTGCCGTCCTGGTTGTTGTTATCGTTCCATGATTTGATACCGCTAAATTCAGTGGTTTCGGGGGTATGGGTGTTGGTGATATTAAAACCGTCATAGGTAGTTTCGTAACCTTCAACAGGATCTTCTTGAATTGTCCAAACGATCTCAACACCGTTTTGGTATTTCGGAAGATCCGTAAAGGTGGTTTCCCACCCATCAGATGCGGTTATTGTTTTGCTGGCATATTCCGAACCGTTGGCAAACAACCGAACGGTAATGACGCCAGGACGGATCCCGTCTTGATTGTCGGCATCGTTCCATGTTTTAGAAACAGGAACAGTCACGATTTCGGGAACGTATGTGTTGATAATGTTGTTTCCTTCATAGGATGCCACATATCCTTCGGGGACAATGTTCTCTTTGATCTCATAGTCGATTTCAATACCACCGTCGCGGTATTTATAGAGGTTCGTAAATCTGTATTGCCAATTTGTTGATTGATCGGCAACACGAAATTCTACGGCAGCACCATCCGCGTAGAGTACGGCGATAATCATGTCCGGGCGTTTTCCGTCGCGGTTATTATCATCCACCCAAATTTTCTCGCCGCTCAATTCGATGGTTTCGGGCGTGTATGTGTTGATAATGTTTAATCCGTCATAGGCGGTTTCGTATCCTTCAACGGGATCTTCGCTGACGGTATATTCGATCTCGATACCGCCGTCGCGGTATTTCGGGAATCCTTCAAACGAGTATGCCCAATCATCCGCTTCGGTTACAGTTTTACTTGCAACTTCCACACCGTCGGCAAGCAAATGTACCGTGATTTCATCGGGGCGTTTTCCGTCACGGTCGCCACCGTCATTCCACGTTTTGTAGTCGCCTACCAGAGTGGTTTCGGGTGTATGGCTGTTGATTACGTTGTATCCGTCATAGGTTGTTTCGTATCCATCAACGGGGTCTTCCGTGATCGTCCATACCACTTCCTGGTCGTCGATGAATTTCGGAAGATCCGTAAACGAATATTTCCAACCGTCCGCTTCGGTTACGGTGGTGCTTGCGTATTCGGTGCCGTCTGCAAACAACCGAATGGTAATCTCGTCGGGACGCTTGCCGTCCTGGTTGTCTGCATCGATCCATGTCTTCTGTCCGCTCACGGTGATCGAAGGGGGAGTACCCGTTTTTACCGCAATATACGCACTTGCAGGGTCGGGGATAGAGGAGCTTATCATCGCTTGGAGTCGCACATCATAACCAGTCTGATTGCTCCAAATGATCGCCGAGGGTGTTTCGGATGTAGCGAAGTCATAGTCTTTGAGGATCTTCGTACTTGTTACCGTATCTTCGATCGGCTCCGTAGTCCAAAGAGTAAGTGTGTTGCCGGATCTCTCACCGCTGACAGTCATTCCAAGAGCTTGACAAATATTCGGAATCGTTGCCAACATACCGTTCGTATCGGTAATGGTGATCTCGTACCGTTTATTGGCTTCGTTCCACTCAAGAACAAGAGGATTGGTTGCCGCGTCGCCTTTATTCTTATACATAAAGCTCGGGATTTTTTTGAAGTTTTTGAATGCTTTGTCGAACGTGTTGTAGCGGTCAACCCAATAGACCTTGTGTCCTCCTGCGTTTGTTATGTTGTCGAAGAACCGCGTGTCGGAAACCTCACCGGTGATGGGGTCACGGTAGCCGCATGCAATCTCGTGAATGAGCACCTGTGCTACGGCTTGGATATTCATGTTTTTTGCGGGATTCAGCCCATCGCCGATTGCGGCGGCAACGGCAATGCCGTCGGCAACTTCGGGGAGAATTGTTTGCATGTAATCCCAATAATCGTCGTCGCAATCGTCGATGGAGTCCTGATTGTATTTCAGCCCTGGGTACGAATACGCACCAGGCTCGATACAATACGCCATCTGATCGCCGAAGCGATAGACTGTGACGCTTTGTCCTACCGTGTGACCTGCTGTTGCACCGTCGGACAATCGTTTTGCATACATGTTCTTCGTGAAGGTGACATCAGAATGCAAGACGGTTACGGTGGCGGTAGCGGCGTTGACGAACACGGTGGCGTAGCTACTCATCAATGCCAGGATCATCAACACGGCAAGCGCTGATCGTAAGATCTTTTTCATAGCCTTTTCTTTCCTTTCGTAGTATTTTATCTATATAAAAAACGCCGCTTCGTGGAATAAGCGGCGTTTAGGGCAAAAGAAAAAAGCGGAAATGATTTCCGCTTTTTCAATGGTTATAATATTTTGATAAGATAATCAACGAAGAATATACAGATAAACACCGCCGTTACCGGTCGACGTTGCATACGCTCTCAAATAGTCCCCTGGGATGAGAGCGCCACATCTAGCCAGATCTCTATCGACGCGTTGACGAATATATGCTTTAGTTGCTTCATCGTAAGCGTCACTACTAGATAATACCGTAGGCGGATAATATCCGCTGTTGCTCAAATTATAGGAGTAGTCAATGTTAATACCGAGCGATGCCATATAGGAGTTCGCGTAAGCTTCTGCCTGGGCAGCTGTGATCGGCACATGGGGAGGAGCTGTCGGAGCCGATGTGGTGGGAATGGTGGATGTAGTTGTAGTGGTTAATGTATGGTTGCCGGTACTGACTATAGTATACAGCATCATGGCGTCTTGCATATCCAAAGAAGAATCTTCGTTAATATCAGCATATACTTGTATATTGTCGGATAAAGATGTTCTGCCGGAACAATGGCTATAAAGCAGGAAAGCATCCATCATGTTAAGAAATCCATCGTCGTCAAGATCGCCCTTTACTTGAGCGGCAACAGATACCGATCCGATCACCAAGCATTGAATTAAAATTAAGACTGAAAGGGTTAAACATATCAAGTGCTTCATAGCATCATCATCCTAATATGTGGTTTATGAAAAGCGGAAATGATTTCCGCTTTTCAATGGCTAGAGTATATGGCTTTGAATAATTAGTACAGAATATACAGGTATACACCACCATTACCGGTGGGAGTCGCATACGCTCTAAAATAAGCGCCGTTTATATTGATACAGTTTTGGGAAACACATCGGTCAACATAAGAACGGATCTCAGCTTTTGTAGTTTCATCATAGGCACGCGAATTGGATAAAACACGAGGCGGATTGTATCCGCTATTGCTCAAATTATATGAGTAGTCAATGTTAACGCCGAGCGATGCCATATAGGAGTTCGCGTAAGCTTCTGCCTGGGCAGGTGTAATCGGCACATGGGGAGGAGCGGTCGGAGCCGATGTGGTGGGAATGGTGGTCGCTTTTGTCGTTGTAGCTTTGGTGGTAGCTTTCGCGGTCGTTGCGACAGTAGCTTTCGTGGTCGCCTTGGTGGTTGCCTTGGCGGTAGCTTTGGTGGTAACTTTAGTGGTCGCTTTGGTTGTAGCCTTGGTGGTCGCTTTTGTCGTCTTCTTTACCGTGGACTTTGTGGTCGCCTTGGTGGTTGCCTTGGCGGTAGCTTTGGTGGTAGCTTTCGTAGTGGATTTGATAGTCGGTTTGGCGGTAGTTGCTTTCGTGGTGTTTTTAGTCGTGTTCTTGACAACCGATTCGGTAGTAGCTTTGGTTGACTCGGTGACAATCTTGGTGACGGTGGTATCGCCTGTTTCTGCGCTATTAAGTGTTGTCGTCAAAGCGAAGGTGGTTGTAGCTCCGGCTGGTGTTGTCGTTGTGTCCGCGATCAGCACGTTGTTATTGACGGTGGTAGTCGCCATCGTGTCCTGCAGGGGAACGCTTTGGTCATTGTTGGCGTATTGTACGCCGATGAATGCTCCGGCGACGGATACGATCAGTACGGCAACTGCCATAAGGATGGATAAGAGCTTGTGAGCTGTGATCCACCCGATGACTCCGCTACTCTCTTTGGCGGGTTCTTGCACTACGTTGTTCATATTCTTATTTTCGCTCATAGTTACATCTCCTTTTGGTGTGATTGTATTATACGAAGGTTTGGGGAAAATTACAAGAGAAAAAGCGGAAATCATTTCCGCTTTTTAGAATTTGGTGAAACGCTCCTCGGTATTCTTTTTCAGTTGCGCTATGGCTTCTTGCCGATAGATCGGCATCATGCCTGCGTCTACTTCGAGGTTGTCGGCAATGATGCTTTGCAATACCATCAGCTCAACCATCAGCGTGTCGGTTTGAGCGGAGCTTCTGGCGCCGAGTTGTTGACAGATCTTTTTTACCGCGCCGTCCATTGCGGCAAGAATATTATCATTGATAAATGATGAATTGTTCTGCAGATCGTTTTTCTCACAGTACATCTTGAGTGCGGCAATGACGATTTCGTTCGTGGTTTTTCCTTCCTCGACAGCGGCAGATTTCACCTTGAAATATAAATCTTCGGGAAGACGAAAGGTTGTTTTAGTATGATTCATTATTTATCTTCTCTCTTTTCTTGTGACGGCACACGAATGCGGCTCTACAAAGCCGATTTCGAGAGGTGTGACGGCACATTGGATTTTTGGTGACGGCACGAGAAACGCTTGTGCAATGCCGGTTTGAGGTGGTGTGCCGTCAGATGCTTATTGATTGTGCATTTTGACGACGGCACTTGTGACGGCAGTCGCAAGCGGCTTTGCCGCTTGCTGTGAACAGGATGTGACGGCACTTGTGCCGTCACTCCTTTATCCTGCATACCATGTCAAAAGGACATGGTATGTGCAGATTGCCCATGCCTGGGCAATCTGGCGGGCAACAAATTGCCCGCCGCTCGCGAGGCGAGCGCCTAGCCAGGAGGAAAGAAAAAGGATTACACATCGTTTCCTTTGAGCTGGGCGTAATATGCGGTCAAGATCTGATCTTCCCATTCTTTCCGCAGAAATTCGGTAATGGGATATACACAGCCTTTGCGATCACGAACGTTGTACTCTTTGTTTGGGTATGAAACAAAGATCCGTTCTTTGCCTCGGATGATTCGTACCTCGTGGATAATCAACTGATCGTGAATGATAATGCTTGCCATGGCAAGCACGTTGTCTTGGGGATCGGTGGCAAAATGTTGCCACCGAATCCCTGTAATTCTTAAAGGGAGAAATGCTGTGTTGCCCGATGTAATACTCATAATTCTTCGTCACCTGCCAGACTGTTAATGTAGATCTCGCTTTCAAGGGTCAGCAGATCCTCGGCAAGTTTCTCTGCAAAAATTGAAACACGGTCATATTGATCGGCGTCGTCCATGAGCCGTCCGCAACTCTTTTTGATAAGTCGGTCAAGCGCTTGTTCGAGCGATGCAAAAAAGTGATTGTCGATCGTGAACCATTTATCGGCGTTGTCGCTCGGACGATCCTCAACAAGATCTTCCACCGCACGATCGAGCATATCGTCGCGCTGATCTCGCCATTGTTCCCATACATCTGTTGTGGATGTTTCCTTGCCATTCGGAGAAGTGATTTTCCATTTCTTCGTGGCGATCGCCAGACGGATCAGACGATCCACTTCGGTATATTTTAATTCCTGTCTGCGACCGTCGAAACGGATCTCCAATTTGGGGTTCGTTTTTGTCCATTGCCCTTGTTTGCCGTTATGCAACAATGTTGCTCCGTGGTAGCCGGTACTCGGCTTGAGAAATGCAACCGCTTCTTTGGTGGTCGGCATATTGCTTTGGTAAAACTCAATGACCTTCTGCTTGTTGTAAACGCATTGCAGAAGTTCAATCAGTTCATCATCCGAAAAAGCGGAAATCATTTCCGCTTTTTCAACTTTTGCGGATGGACTGTTACGCATGCCTTTTTGGGCTTCAACTTCGGCACGATAGTTTCTGATCTGCCGTTCGCTGACGCCCATCAGTACAGCGATCCCTTTTTGAATACCGCCTTTATAAGCACCTTCTTCTTTGAGTTGACGGAGAGCTGTGTCGTATTCTGTGTAAAGCTGTAAAAGATCCTCTTTGCTATATCGGCGAGTTTCGAGGTTCGCCGAAATCAGCATAATTTTTTCTTCTGCGTCAGATATATTTTCATATACAGTACAGGGGATCGTTTTCCAATCCAGATAAGTGGTGATTGCTCGGTAGCGGCGTTCGCCGCTGATAAGCCGATATGTTCCGTCTGCCAACTTTCTTACCACAAGCGGATGGAGCAAGCCGTTGACGCGGATGTTGTCGGCAAGCTCGCGGATGCTCTCGTCGGTGTCGTGGCGAGAAGCGGTGTTGTCGGGGTGTAACACTATCAAATGGACAAGAATGTCCATGATATGGGATTGCGCCGCATTTTCAGAAAAAGCAGATAAGATGTTGGCTGCTGCCGAGCCGGTTACATTTTTTGCCATATTTTTTAACTCCTTACTGATAAAAATAATTTATGGGTGTTTCCATAACCAAAAAATTGCTCCTGCACACGCAAGGGCAAGTGCAACAAAAACGATAATTAGTACAATCAAGTCTTGCATAGTCAACCTCTTTCTGTAATGTGTTTTGCCACCGCACGGTAGTCTTCGGCGGTTGTGCATCGCGGAGCATACGCAAGCAATCCACAACGCTGATCTTGCGCTCCTCGTGCTGACACACATTCACGAATCGTAATGGGGAGTACATGGACATTCATATCAGCGGCGATTTTCGGAAGATCCTCCGCGAAGCGCCGTGAAAGTTTCGTGCGGCTCGACCAACGGGTGAGAAGAAGTTGCGGAATGGTGAGCATTGGATTTGTATACATGCGAATTTGATTAACGGTGTCGATCAGAGCAGACAATCCGTCAAGAGAGTAGGCGTCGGCGGTGAGCGGCACGATCACATGAGTTGCCGCTGTCAGAGCATTTATCAGCAATACGCCGAGAGAGGGCGGGGTGTCGATGATGCAAACGTCATAGCAGTCTTGTACAGCGGCGAGTGCATTGCGCAACAAATACTCTTTACCGAGTTTAACGATTTGGGCATCAGCTCCCGACAGAAGCGGATCACACGGTAACACATCGCCAATGGCGGTGTGCTGTACAGCTTCGTTGATAGTTGATCCGTTGATTAACACATCGTACAATGTCGTGGTGTCCGTGATTGTTACAGAAGGGAAGGTTTCGGTTGCGTTGCATTGCGGATCGGTGTCGATCAGCAACACACGCTTGCCTTGCTCGTGGAATGCTTCGGCAAGAGCGGTAGATGTGGTTGTTTTGGCGACGCCGCCTTTTTGGTTTGCAATTACGATGGTTTTCATGTTTTTTCTACTCCTTTTTGATAAAAATAAAAAGCGGAAATGATTTCCGCTTTTGAACATTAGTTACTGCTTGAAATAACAGCTATACTTACGAAGACCAATGAAACTAATGTGAATATCAACGATAGCCGATCTGCTCCAATGAGTTCTAATGCTTCGTGCATGTTTCATTGCTCCTTTCGTGGATTGCAATGTGGGATTTACGGTTCTTTGGGTTGCATACCAGGCAAACGAGAAATCAGATCAAGAGCAAGAGTAAAGGCACCGAACTGTGCGTCATAATAACAAACATGATAAAGATTGGCGTCTTGTTTCGCTTGTTCTGTAGTATAAGCGTTTCCGGCTTCTTGTTGTAATTGAAAAACAATATCATAAAGTTCTTGTTCTGTGAGTGGTCGCTTGCTTTTCTGATGTTGTAATAATTCAAATAACATATTTATTACGCCCCTTCTGTGGTTTAGAAATTACTTCGTTTTACATAAATGCCATCTGGATAAACTATAAATTCTTCGTTGAGGCTATACCGAGTACATACTCTTTGGATTTCTTCTTCGGAAAGCGAAGCGAAATGGATTCCTTTTGACGAAGTAACAATAAAAGTTCCTGCAATAATATCGTAGATTTGTCCTTCGTAACAGAGCGCACGGTTGAGCGGTAATCCAATGATTTTGCTATCTACATTACACAGATGATCCAAACCGTCCTCGAGTAGTGAAATTTTTTCGATTGAACCGCCGACAATGCGTTGTATGGCTTCCAGGGTGTTGTCGATTGTTTCGACCCTTGGTGGGGTGTGCGGTTCAACGATTACGACGCGAATTTGTTTTTGCTTCATGTTTTTTCTACTCCTTATTGATAAAAATAAAAAGCGGAAATGATTTCCGCTTTTTTGGGCTATTTTATTCGGTGGCTTCGACTTTTCCGCTTGACGTGCGGAGGGTCAGGGATTCGAGTTCCTTATCGTCCACCATGAAAAGAGCCTTGTCGAAAGACAAGGCTCTTTTCAGCTATATTCGCCTGACAGCGGGTGACATGCCGTTACAAGACGATATAAGGAATACAGCACAAAGAAAAAAGCAAGCCGCGAGGCTTGCTTTTTTGATATATTTTGCGTTTACGAAGCGCTTGTGCGCAAGACCGATACCATCAGCGAGCGCACGTCCGCGGTATTGATCGTTTCGTTTTTGTCCATGTCCGCCGAGCGGGTCTGCCAATCGTTGAGAGGGAAGTCGGGACTGAGTGTACCGAGCATCATCGTGCGGGCGTCCTGCGTGTTCATGAGACCATCGCCGTTGACATCGCCGATCACGGAGAGCGTGTAGCTTCGGATGATTTCGCCGTTTTTCTCGATGGTGACGGTCATGCCTGAGGCGACTTTGTCTCCATCGGTCACGGGCGCGTGCTGTTTATCCCGCACCACCGTACCATGTGCGTTATCCAACCCGAGAAGAAGTTCGGCGATGGTGGTCGACGTTTTGACATCGGCGACCAGGCGGTCGTCGATCGAAAAGTGCGGGGAGGTGAGACGGTCGGGTGTCGGTGATTCGGTGAATGCCGCCGATTGTAAAGAGATATAGGTGCCTTGACCGCCCATGATGTAATACGTGATGCCGATGACGGATAGCTTGCCGTCCGGCGGCAGATGCCCGAGACGACGCAATGCCGCATGGATATCCACCGTGACGGTCATGTCGCCGCCGTTAAATTCGCCGAGCTCCTGTCCATCCAAAGCGGCGATATTCAGTGTGCCGCTGACGCCGTCGGCGGTGCTGTATTGCAACACGGCATTAAAATGTGCCGTGCCGCTTTTTTGGATTGTGAGAAGCGGATAACGATGAATGTCCACCGCACTGCGGCAGACCATATACGCCGACGGCCACGACCATGCGGTGTCGGACACCGTGTTGGTCAGGAGCACGGCACCGTCTTCCTGATAGGTCGCAGCGATCCCTTCGCCGTTGCCGTTATAATCATAGCAGTGGAATCCGTCGTACCGCGGCATGACGGACAGCGATTCGTTCCATGTAGGGGTCAGACCGTTGTAGCCGTTGGTTTTCATGATCGACGGATAATCCTTGTATGCCACGTTGACATCCAGATCGCCGACGGCACCGTCAAACGAACCGACCCAGGAATATTGCCACAAACCGCAGAAATCGCTGTGATCCTGCTCTTCGGGAATAAATTCGGGGGTTCCCTCTTCATATGCGACATAGGCATACCACACGTCATAATAATCGGTAAAGCGCGGTTGCAACTTAATCAGCGTGTCGTAGGTGCTGTAAACGCCGGGGAAATAGCCCGCCGCTTCGAGCGTCTGCGCCCAGCCGAGGCAAAGCTCGGTCATTTCGTCGGCGGTCAGCACGTTGTGACCGGGACGATCCGACCCGTTACCGGGATCTTCCACGTCGTAATAGATCGGATATTCAAACGACAGATTGTGCTGTTCAAACAGGTCGATGCACCAGGCGGCATCCTGCGCTGCTCCTTCGTAGGTGGTGGCAAGCGCATAGAAATACACGCCCACATCAAGCCCGGCCTGCTTTGCTTGTCCGTACAGATTCAAAAAGGCGCTGTCGATGGTATCCTGTCGGGATGCCGTGCCCTCAAAGCCGACGCGCAGGATGACGAACTCACAGCCGTCCGCCTTCATTTTTTCAAAATCCACGCGGGAATAATCCGGATAATCGCCGCCGACGTTCCAAAAGGACATGTCACAGCCGTAGGCTTTGATGGTATCCGAAGGAGATGCTTGTCCGCCGCCGACGGGGGTCGCCGTCACGGACAGGGGACATGCCGCGAGTAACAGTACGCAAAGAAGCGCCGCCACCCGCCGAATGCCGGATTTCATACCAACTCCTCCTTTTTTGTATGGGTATGTATATAGCATACCATATACCATGCCGATGGACAAGCTTTTTTTATAATTGGGGCATTCTTGCGCTTTGAAAAGACTTGTGTTATACTGAATGAAAAGGGGTGGTGTCATGAAATCGTATCTCCACGCGTTCTTTGAACGCTTTTCCTATGATCCGTCCGATGCCGCGTGTTTGTGCGCGGCGTATGATCGTATCCTCGCCGTTCCCGCGGCCGCGGATGCGTTTACACAGGCGATCGGTATGTACGACACCGCACCGTGCGATCACCCCGCCATGATCGCCCTTGCCGACAGCGCGGCACAGCAAAGCGGGGTGCATGAATACACCGCGGAATTGCTGTTGTATATCTGCCTGTCGAAGCCGCTTGCCGAGCGGTATCGTGCGCGGGGCATCGCCGAGGACATCTTTTATAACAGCATGCTGGACTTGCGCTACAAACTGGAGGAATGCAAGGCGGTCAAGGGCATTGTCGGCAGCTTTGTGGCATTCTGGTTTGCGGGCTTTTTCGATATGACCCGTTTTGCGCTCGGCCGACTGCAGTTTGAAATCGTTCCGTTTGAAGCGGATTACGAAAAAGACGGGCGTGTGCTGACTCCCGACAGCCGTGTCATCAATGTGCATATCCCGCGTACAGGCACGCCGCTTGAGGAAACGGCGTGCGAGCAGGCGTATGCGCAGGCGGCGGCATTCTTTGCCGACGAGTGCTCCGACGGCATCGCTTTTGTGTGTTATTCGTGGCTTCTCTATCCCGATAACCGCGATATCCTGCCCGCACACAGCCGTATCGTGCGCTTTGCAGAGCGCTACGATCGGATACGCTCGGGAATCAGCAAGGACCGCGCCGACCTCTGGCGCTTGTTTGACACGGAAGAACAACATCCCGATCGGTTGCCGACCGATACTTCTGCGCGCCGCGCCTACGTCGCGCATCTGAAAAACGGCGGTAAACTGGGCTGGGGCTACGGCGTGTTCTTTTGGTGAGAAAGGACCCGGATCATGAAACATAATCATGCCTATTTTTGCAACCGCGACTGCGAATATTTCCCTTGCCACGATGTGGAGGCGGGGGAGCCGTTTAATTGTCTGTTTTGCTTTTGCCCGCTCTACGATAAAGCGGATTGCGGCGGGGCGTTTGTGCTCACCGAACAGGGCGTCAAGGACTGCTCGGCGTGCACCTTTCCGCACGATCCCGCCAACTACGAGCGGCTGATGACCGCTTTGTCATAAAATGCGGCATTTTTGAAGAAGAATTCTCGACAAGACCCGTCCGAAGAATTGACATTCGGCGGTAAATATTGTATAGTAATTATATAAGCGTGTGAAGCGCTGTATGGATTATAAGCAAGACGGGTAGGAGGAGATCAACATGTACATGCAAGAATATCAGCGCTGGTTGGCGGCGGATCTGGAGGATGCGGCGCTTACGAGCGAACTTCAGGCGGTAAACGGTCAGGACGACGAGATCAAAGACCGCTTTGCGGTCGCGCTCAAGTTCGGCACCGCGGGTCTGCGCGGCGTGCTCGGCGCGGGCACCAACCGTATGAACATTTATGTGGTCCGTCAGGCGACGCAAGGTCTTGCCAACTGGGTCAAGACGCAGGGCGGTAATCAGCTGGTGGCGGTCTCCTATGACAGCCGCATCAACTCCGATGTGTTTGCAAAGGAAACGGCGTGTGTGCTCGCCGCCAACGGCATTAAAGTGCGCATCTATGACGCGCTGATGCCCGTTCCCGCGCTGTCTTTTGCTACCCGCTATTATGAAGCGAATGCGGGCGTCATGGTCACCGCGTCGCACAACCCCGCGAAATACAACGGCTACAAGGCGTACGGCCCCGACGGCTGCCAGCTGACCGACGATGCCGCCGCGGTGGTGTATGCGGAAATTCAGAACACCGATATTCTCACCGGTGCGAAGACGATGTCCTTTGAAGAGGGTATCGCGAACGGCATGATCGAATATGTCGGCGACGATTGCAAGGAAGCACTCTACGACGCGATCAAGGCGTGCTCGGTGCGCCCCGGCCTTTGCAAGACGGCGGGTCTCAAGCTCGTGTATTCGCCGCTCAACGGCTCGGGTCTTGTGCCTGTGATGCGTGTGCTGTCGGATATCGGTATCGATGATATTACCATCGTTCCCGAGCAAAAGGATCCCGACGGCAACTTCCCGACCTGCCCCTATCCGAACCCCGAAATCTACGAAGCGCTCCACCTCGGTCTGGAGCTGGCGAAGAAAACGGGCGCCGATCTGATGCTGGCGACCGACCCCGATGCGGACCGCGTCGGTATCGCCATGAAATGTCCCGATGGCTCGTATGAGCTGGTTTCGGGTAACGAAGTGGGCGTCCTGCTTCTCGACTACATCTGCGAAGGTCGTATCGCCAACGGCACCATGCCGAAGAATCCCGTGGCGGTCAAGAGCCTGGTTTCGACGCCCCTTGCCGATGCCGTGGCGGCGAACTACGGCGTGGAAATGCGCAACGTGCTGACCGGCTTCAAATGGATCGGCGATCAGATCGCGGGTCTGGAAGCGGCGGGCGAAGTGGAACGCTTCATCCTCGGCTTTGAAGAGTCCTACGGCTATCTGGCGGGTCCCTATGTACGCGATAAGGATGCCGTGGTCGGTGCGATGCTGATCTGCGAAATGGCGGCGTACTATCGTTCCATCGGCTCGTCCGTCAAGGAACGCCTGGAAGCGATCTATGCGAAATACGGTCGCTATCTCAACAAGGTGGATTCGTTCGAGTTCCCGGGTCTGACCGGTATGGATAAGATGGCGGGCATCATGGCATCGCTCCGTCAGACGCCTCCCGCGGAAATCGGCGGCTACAAGGTGGTCAAGGTCACCGACTACACCAAGACCGACGAAACCGGTCTGCCGTCGGCGGACGTGCTGGTGTACGGTCTGGAAGGCGGCGCGACGGTGATTGTGCGCCCCTCGGGCACCGAGCCGAAGATCAAGACCTATTTCACCACGCTCGGCAAGGATCTCGCCGAAGCGGAAGCCCAGAAGACGGTGCTGGCGGACGGTCTCAAGCCCCTGCTGGCGTAATTGCTTGTCTCCAACATCCCCCTGACGGTTGTCGGGGGGGTGTTTTTTGTGTGATGGCATTGTTCTTTTGAAAAAGACGCGCAGGTCGGCGATCTCCTCTGAAAACCCGTGCCTGACGCGAAAAAATCAAAAAATTCCTGTTGACAATGCGCCAAAATCGGCTATAATAAGTAACGGAGACTCCGTTTTTTCGGAAAGCCTGCCAGAGAGGATGCGTCATCGGCTGCAAGCGCGTCCAAGGTGAGTAGTAAGCGTGGGAACACTCCGTTGCCCAGCCCCTACAATTGCATAGAAAAAGCGGATGTGCGGTTTCGCACGTCAACACGGGTGGCACCGCGGGTTATTTTTGTTAAACTCGTCCC
>JAZQHP010000045.1:0-14701 GCA_045540655.1 Acutalibacteraceae bacterium | reverse complement strand
GATTGATAATACAAGGAATCGGCGGGTTCTATTATGTAGAAGCCGCCGACGGCATATACGAATGCCGCGGACGCGGTGCCCTGCGCAAGGAAGGGGTCACCCCGCTGGCGGGAGACCGTGTTCGCATTACCGTGCAGGAGGATGGCAAGGGTGTGCTCGAAGAGGTCTATCCTCGCCGCAACAGCCTGATCCGCCCGCCCGTGGCGAATCTGGATGTGCTCGTGATGGTGATTTCGACGACCGATCCCGAGCCGAACCTGTCGGTCATCGACCGTTTGCTGGCGGTGGTGGAGCATAAAGGCATTGAGCCGTTGCTGGTGTTCAATAAGATCGACCGTTGCTCGTCGGAAGCGCTCGAAACGCTGTATCGCAACGCCGGTTTTGAGGTGATGTCGCTGTGTGCTCTCGACCGCGAGAGTGTGCAACCGCTCGCCGATTATCTGCGCGGCAAAATCTGTGCTTTCGCGGGCAACTCGGGCGTCGGCAAGAGTAGCGTGCTCAACGCACTCGACCCATCGCTCGGAGTGGCGGTGGGCGAAACCAGCAAAAAGCTCGGACGCGGACGCCACACGACGCGAAGCGCCTGTCTGTATAAACAGGAGGGCGGCGGCTACATTGCCGATACACCCGGCTTTTCGTCGCTGGATGCACAGCGCCTGGAGCATATCGACAAGGACGAGCTGTGCGACTGCTTCCGCGAATTTGAGCCGTTTTTGGGCGCGTGCCGCTTTACATCCTGCTCTCATACCGCCGAAAAAGGATGCCGTATCCGTCAGGCGGTCGAGGAAGGCGCCATTGCGCAGTCGCGATTCGACAGCTATGTGACGCTGTACAATGAGGCGAAAGAATGGAAGGAATGGGAGAATAAATGAGCCGTTGTGTGATCCTCGGTGCCGCGCCGTTTACGGACGCGTCCGTGTTGCGGGCGTATTGCCGAGAAGAGGATTATGTGATCGCCGCGGACGGCGGACAGCGTCTGGCGTCCGCGATGAATCTTGTGCCCGATCGTGTGATCGGGGATTTTGATTCCTCGGAATGCCCGATGCGTCGGGACACGTGCACGGTGCTTCCCGTGCAAAAGGACGATACCGACGTGCTCGCGGCGGTGCGCATGGCGCTGGAACACGGCTATCGCGATTTTGTGTTGCTCGGATGTCTGGGCGGTCGTCTGGATCATACGCTGGCAAATCTCGCGGTACTGTCATTTTTACAACAACACGGTGCTGCGGGCGTACTGGCGGATGAGATCCATGAGGTGTGGTTGCTGGCGGAAGGCGAGCATGTGGTGCCGCCGCGCCCGGACTGCACGGTGTCGCTGTTGCCGTTCGGCGGCGATGCGCACGGTGTTACCGTACAACACGCGGCGTACCCGACGCAGGATGCCGTTTTTGTCACCTCGTTTCCGATCGGCGTGAGCAATGAATTTACCGAACAACCCTTGATGATATCCGTGAAAAGCGGACAACTGCTGATGATTCTCGCCAAAAAAGAAAAATAACGATTCGTTTGCACCGATTTCTTTCCGAATCATATGTTGGTATTGAAAGCGCCGCAGGGCGTCATATGAACAGGGAAGGAGGGACGATGCTGTGCGTTCGGCGAGGTGCGAGCCATGCCGCTTGGCGGCGGCTTTCGGGGTGGGCGTGTTGCTGTCTATGGTCTGTCCGCCAAAATGGATGCTGGTCGTCACACTGGTGCTGTTGATCGTGTTGGCGGCTTGTGAATTGCGTTGGATCAGGGGGTAAATCGTCATGCGTATTGTGGTGTACAAAAGTCCGAAACTGATTTCCGGAATCCTCAGAAAACTTTTTCATATTCCCAAAGCCACTGATTTTTCCTAAAAGACGTATAAAAAGAGACGGTTCAACCATCGTTGAACCGTCTCTTTTTGTATGTTTGACAGCGGGTGAAATATCAGATGATCCCCAGTGCTTTCTGGAGCAGGGTACGCACGTCAAGGGTGGTGATGGTGCCGTCGTACACAATGTCACAGCTGGCAAGGCGTTCCTGATCACAGCCGAAGTTCTCGTCAAGCAGATGTCGCAGAACGATGCGGAAGTCGGTGGTGTTGACCTTCTTGTCGCAGTTCATGTCGCCGTCGGGATAGTCGAGTGTTTCGTCGTATTCAAAGTACAGGCTGTTCGCTTTGGCGTAGGTATACGCCGCCGATTCGTAGGTGCTGTAAACAGCGGTGCCGTTGGCGTTGAGGAAGGCACCATCGTCAATGGTGGTCACCGACGGCGGAATCCGAGCGCTGATCAAGCGGGTGCAGTTGAGGAACGCACAGGTGTTAATCTCGCGAAGTCCCACCGGCAGATATACCGCCGTCAGATGCGCTTGACCCTGGAATGCGTAAGGAGCGATCGAAGCGGTGCCGTATTTAACGGTGACTTCTCCGTTCACAGGCACCGAGCCAATGTAGGTGTAAAGCACACGACCGATGTACAGCGGGCCGACTTCGGCGTTATCGATCCATTTGGTGTTATGGAATGCCTGCGAGGCAATGTACAGCGTGTAGGGACCGACGTCCACCGTTTCAAGCGCTGTACAGTTGTAGAATGCCATTTCATAGATTTCGGTGACCGAGTGCGGAATGACGGCGGCAGTCAGGGACTTACAGCCGTTAAACGCGCAGTAACCGATGGTTTGCAGTGTATCGGGCATGTCCACCGTCTGAACGGCGGTTTTCAGCTCAAATGCATAGTTGCCGATAGCCGTCACAGGCAGTCCGCCGAGCGTGTCAGGGATGACCACGTCGGTTTCGGTACCGCGATACTTGGTGATCGTCACCGATGTACCGTCTTCGGAGACCTGATAGCTGTAATCTCCCTCAGTGAGGCTGTCGGCAGTGACAGCCAGCGGCATGGTCAGCATCAGCATCGAGAGACACAACAGGCATGCCAGCAGACGAGCGGATAAATGTTTCATAAAACTTCCTCCTCTAATGAATCGTCTATGAATCGCATCAGCGTTGATCCAGCGGAATGTAAGGACTGCGGTCGCACACATTTTTGTAAGCGGGACGGATGATCTTGCCCGCGTTGATCAGTTCTTCGATGCGGTGAGCACTCCAGCCCGCGATACGGGCAATAGCGAAGATGGGAGTGTACAGCTCGGGCGGCAGATCCAGCATACGATACACAAAGCCGCTGTAAAAGTCGATGTTCGCGCTGACGCCCTTATACATACGGCGTTCCTCGGCAATGATCTGCGGGGCGAGCCGTTCTACCGTCGAATAGAGCGCATATTCCTTTTGCATCCCTTTTTCGTCGGACAGCTTTTCGACAAAGCGGCTGAAGATGCAGGCACGGGGATCGGACAGCGAGTAGACAGCGTGACCCATGCCGTAGATCAGACCGGCTTTATCAAACGCTTCCTTGTGAAGCAGAGCGCGCAGATACGCGGCAATTTCCTCTTCGTCGGTCCAGTCCTTGACCACCTGCTTCATATCCTCAAACATCTGCACCACCTTGATGTTCGCACCACCGTGCTTCGGACCCTTGAGCGAGCCGAGTGACGCGGCGACCACCGAATAGGTGTCGGTGCCCGACGAGGATACCACATGGGTAGTGAAGGTGGAGTTGTTACCGCCGCCGTGCTCTGCGTGAAGCACCAGCGCGATATCCAGAATCTGCGCTTCGAGCGCCGTATAGCGGCTGTCGGGGCGAAGCAGATGCAGGATGTTTTCCGCGGTGGACAGATGCGGCTGCGGGTGATGAATCACCAGACTTTGTCCGAGCTGATAGTGGTTGTACGCCTGATATGCATACACCGACAACAACGGAAACAGTGCAATCAACTGCAGGCATTGGCGCATGACGTTGTCGATGGAGATGTCGTTGGCATTGTCATCATATGCGTACAGCGTCAGCACACTGCGCGCGAGCGTGTTCATCATGTCGTTGCTCGGCGCTTTGAGAATGATGTCCCGCACAAAGTTGGTCGGGAGCGTGCGATAGCTCGCGAGCGTTTGCTGGAATTCGGCGAGCTGCTCGTTCGTCGGCAGATGACCGCACAGCAACAGATAGGTGATTTCCTCAAAGCCGGGCTGTTTGTTCTTTACAAATCCATCAACGATGTCTTCCACATCGATGCCGCGATAGAACAGCTTTCCTTCGCAGGCAACGGTTTTGCCGTCCACCTCTTTGGTGGATTGGATTTCGGAGATTTCGGTCAATCCCGTCAGCACACCCTTGCCGTTGAGGTCGCGAAGGCCGCGATTCACCTGATATTGTTGGTAAAGGGCGGGATCGATGCGGCTGTGGGCAATGCAGTCCGCCGCCAACGCGCGCACAGACGGGGTGATGTCAGAATAGTTCGGATTTCCCATAGGCGATGTAGTTCCTTTCTTTCGATAACACATAAAGCGTATATAAGTATAGTTAATCAATATGTATTATATCATAAAACTTTCCGCTTGCCTATGCTTTTTTTGAATTTATTTTTAAAAAATTATAAATCTTGCACGTTTTCAGCGGGTATGCTATACTGAAAGCAACAAAACCGACGGGAGGACATGAATATGGGAACACCGCACAATCAAGCCGCACCGGGAGACATCGCCAAAACGGTACTGATGCCGGGGGATCCGCTTCGTGCCAAATGGATCGCCGAGACCTTTCTGGAGGATGCCGTCTGCTTTAATACCGTTCGCGGAATGTATGGCTATACGGGTACGTATCACGGCAAACGCGTGTCGGTGATGGGGCACGGTATGGGTATACCGTCCATCGGTATTTATTCGTATGAACTGTATCATATGTACGACGTGGATACCATTATTCGTGTCGGATCGGCGGGTGGCTATGCCGATCAGGTCAAGGTGCATGACATCGTGCTGGCGATGGGCGCATGTACCGATTCCAACTATGCCGCCCAGTATGGGTTAGGCGGCACCTTTGCGCCGATTGCGGACTATGATCTGCTCGAGAAGACGGCGGTTGCCGCGCGCGAACAGGGACTGACGGTCAAGGTCGGCAACGTCCTGTCCAGCGACGCGTTTTATCACGCCGATCCCACAGCGCGGGATCGCTGGAAGGCGATGGGGGTGCTGGCGGTGGAAATGGAAGCCGCCGCACTTTATATGAATGCCGCCGCCGCCGGCAAGAAGGCGCTGACTGTGCTGACGATCTCCGACCATTTGTATACGGGAGATTCCCTGCCGCCGGAGGAGCGTCAAACCGGCTTTTCCCGCATGATCGAGCTGGCGCTGTCGGTGGTGTAAACCGCGACGGCTTTGTTGTGTCCATATCCTGTTGAAACCGCGTCCGAACGTATCGGACGCGGTTTTTTGGCACCTTTGAGTGGTTTGCGGCATACAGTATCAACAAGGGCGATCGGGAGGGATGCGGCGGGATGGCGCCCGAAATGCGAAAAAGGGGTGTGTAGAGATGGAAGGAGCTTTGGTGGCGGGCATGGTGTTGTTGGCGCTGTACGGGTGTGCGCAATTGTTTTTAAAAGCGGCGCTTCGTCTGTTACGTCCGAAACGACCGCTTGTGCATCTGGCAGTATCTCTGCACGGACACGTGGAAGATGCGGAACAGCAACTGCGCTTTGCACGGGGAATCGCCAAGGAACAACGGCTGTTGCTGACTGTCATCGACAGCGATGCCGACGACGAGACGCGGTATATTGCTACGCAGCTGCTGAAAAACAGCGACACCTTGGTTGTAAACGCCGAGAATCTTCGGGACAACGCTTGCGCCGGGGACGCAAAACGTGTATAATAAAGGGAATGTAAGTCACAAAGGAGGTGAACGGCATGGAACAGGAGCTTTGCGGCAGTGTCGATCGCATCGTATTCCGCAACACACAAAACGGCTGGACGGTGCTCGATCTGGAAACGGAAGCTGACGGCATTCAGAAGGTGGTCGGTGAACTGCCCATGGTGGCGGTCGGTGAAACAGTGCGGCTTCGCGGTCAATGGGTCGAACACGCCACCTTCGGAAAGCAGTTTCGTGCTGTTGCCTGCGAACGATATCTGCCGACGGATACCACGGCGATCTATCGCTATCTGTCGTCCGGAACGCTGAAAGGCGTCGGTCCCGCACTCGCCATGCGCATTGTGCAGACCTTCGGTGACGGCGCACTGACCGTCATCGAAAAAGAGCCGCGCCGCCTCGCACAGATCAGCGGTATCTCGCTGAAAAAAGCGGAGGAGATCGGCGAAGCTTTCGCGGCGCAATTTGGTCTGCGGGAAGTGATGCTGGCGTTTGCTGCCTACGGATTGACCCCGTCCGAAGCGGTGCGGGCGTTTAAAAAATGGGGCATGAAAACGGTGGATACCGTCAAGGCGGATCCGTATCAGCTTTGCCGCGGCGGTATGCGCATCGGATTCGACCGCGCAGATGCCATCGCACGACATCTGGGATTCTCCGAAGACGATGCCTGCCGTGTGGCGGCGGGTGTGCTGTATGTCCTGCGCCACAACACCGGCAACGGTCACACCTGCTTGCCTGAAAGCAAGCTCGTGCCGACGGCCGCGGCGATGTTGTGCGTATCGGCGGACAAGGTCTGTGAGGTGCTTGCGGATCTGGCATGCGGACTGGAACTGCATGCGATGCCTATCGACGGCGACGTCTTGTGGTTTTTGCCGTCCATGTTCCGCGCCGAACAGTATATCGCTTCGCGTATGACGATGTATGCGGCGGTGGAGCCTTCGCCGAAGGCGGATCTGCCTGCGCGTATTATCGAAGCAGAAAAGCGTCATCGCATTTTGTATGAGGATGCTCAGAGAGAAGCCATCACGCAGGCAGTGGAACGCGGCGTGCTGATTCTGACGGGCGGTCCCGGCACAGGCAAAACCACGACCTTGAAAGGCATTATTGCGCTGTTGGAGGGTTATGGCGACAAGGTGTTGTTGACGGCGCCGACCGGGCGTGCCGCCAAGCGCATCAGCGAATTGACGGGACGCGAAGCCAAGACGATTCATCGCTTGCTGGAAGTGCAGTGGGATGAATCCGATGAACCGGTGTTTGCGCGCCACGAAAAGAATCCGCTGGATGCGGGAGCGGTCGTGGTGGACGAGCTCTCGATGGTGGATACATTGCTGTTTGAACATCTGCTTCGTGCCCTGCCGGCGAGATGCCGCCTGATTCTCGTGGGCGACAGCGATCAGCTGCCGGCGGTCGGTGCGGGACGCGTGCTTGGTGATCTGATTGACAGCGGACTGTTGCCGACGGTACAGCTGACGCAGGTGTTCCGTCAGGCGATGGAAAGCCACATCGTCAACAATGCCCACCGCATCGTGGCGGGCGAGATGCCGCATATCCAATATAAGAACGGCGACTTTTTCTTCTTGAATAAACCCGATTCCCGCTCCGTCACACAGACGGTGGTGGATCTTTGTATGCGCCGCTTACCCGATACCTACGGCTATTCGTTGTATGAGGGATTGCAGGTGCTTTGTCCCGGGCGCAAAGGCGAGCTTGGGACGATTGAATTCAACCGTGTGTTGCAGGCGGCGGCGAATCCGCCCGACCCGAAGAAACCGGAAATGACGACCGAGGGACGTGTACTCCGCCTGGGGGATAAGGTGATGCACACCCGCAACAATTACAACATCACCTGGGTGCGGGACGATGGGGAGGTCGGCAACGGCATATTCAATGGCGATATCGGCATTCTGGAGTCCATGGACACGCGGGAAGGCGCGCTGACGGTCCGTTATGACGACCGCGTAGCGACTTATACCAAAGAGGATATTCACGATCTGGAACTGGCGTATGCCGTTACGGTGCATAAAAGTCAGGGCAGTGAGTTTGATGCGGTGGTCATACCGATCTTTTATCAGCAACCCCAGCTGTGCTATCGCAATTTGCTCTACACGGCTGTTACCAGAGCCAAACAGTTGCTGGTGATGGTGGGCAGTCCCGTGACGCTGGAGCAGATGGTGACCAACCATCGCAAAACCCTGCGCTATACGGGTCTGCCGTATTTGCTCGAAGAGGGAGCGACGGCGTTTTGAACTGGACGGATTGGTTGTTGCATATCTTCTTTCCCAAACGATGTGCCTACTGCGGACGGGTGATCGAGGTGAACGATACCGCCTGCGAACGGTGCCTGCCGCAACTGCCGCGCATGGAAGAGCCTGTCTGCTATCGGTGCGGACGTACACGCAAGCTCTGCACCTGCAAGGCGCATCGCCGTGCATTTGATCGTGCGGTTTGTGCGATGCGCTATGAGGCAGAGGTCCGACAGGCGGTCCTCGCACTCAAGGACAATGCTTACGCGGATGCGGTGGCGGCGATGGCGCAGGAGATGGTCGCGGTGCTTCGCACCCGTATCGATGCCGCTGCATTGGATGTGGTCACCGCCGTTCCCATGTACAAAACCGAGCGGCGGCGCCGCGGCTATAATCAAAGCGAAATGCTCGCGAAGGCGGTGGCAAAGGAACTCGGTGTCGCCTATGAGCCGTTGCTTGTCAAAGTGTTTCCGACGGCATCGCAAAAATCCCTGCCGATGATCGAGCGAAGCGGCAATCTACTGGGTGCGTTCGATGCGGTCAGGCGGGTGGATGAACAGCGGATCCTGCTGGTGGACGACCTCATAACAACAGGCTCCACCATGCACGAAGCCGCCAAGATGCTCAAGCTCTACGGAGCGGCGTCCGTCACGGCGTTGAGCTTTGCGGGAACGGTGCCGGGCGAGGACGAAGACGAATAGAAGGATTACACCACCGACTGCGGTATGAGGTATACGGGGTGGTGGTAAACAGACACGTTCGTAAGGTGCGGCGCGGCATATTTGCCGCGCCGCACTTGACAATCCCACAAAATATGGTGTATGATAAGAATATATGTTTGAAAATATCATTCAGAGAAAGGCACGGTAACAAACGTGGCAAAGAAAAAGACAACCGATTACGGCAACGAAAGTATATCTCAACTCAAAGGTGCGGACCGTGTGCGCAAACGCCCGGGCGTCATCTTCGGATCGGACGGTCTGGACGGCTGTCAGCACGCGGTGTTTGAAATCCTCTCCAACGCCATTGACGAGGCGCGCGAGGGCTACGGCACCCGCATTATTACGACGCGGTACGAAGATGGCTCTTTCGAGGTGCAGGATTTCGGTCGCGGTATGCCTGTGGACTACAACCCGAAAGAGGAACGCTTCAACTGGGAGCTGATCTTCTGCGAAATGTACGCGGGCGGCAAATACAATACCAATGCCGGTGAAAACTATGAGTTTTCGCTCGGTCTCAACGGTCTGGGTGCGTGCGCCACGCAGTATTCGTCGGAATACATGGACGTGGAGGTGCACCGCGACGGCACGAAATACACCCTCCATTTTGAAAAGGGTGAAAATGTCGGCGGACTGCAGAAGGAGCCCTACGCCAAAAAGGATCGCGGCACGCGGATTCGCTGGAAGCCCGATCTGGAGGTGTTCACCGATATTGCCGTTCCGAAGGAGTATTTCACCGATATTCTCAAGCGTCAGGCGATCGTCAACCCCGGTGTGCAGTTTGAACTGCGCACCCAGACGGGTAAGAGCTTTGAAACCGACGTGTTCTTCTATGAAAACGGCATCGTGGATTATGTCGGCGAGCTGGTCGGCGATCAGGCACTGACGGGCGTACAGCATTGGACGGCGGAGCGCACGGGTCGCGACCGCGCGGACAAGCCTGAATATAAAGTGAAGCTCGGCGTGGCGCTGTGCTTCTCCAACCGCACCAATATGCTGGAGTATTATCACAACTCCAGCTGGCTGGAGCACGGCGGTGCTCCCGAGAAGGCGGTGCGCTCGGCGTTCGTATCCCAGCTGGATGCGTTCCTCAAACAAAACGGCAAATATCTGAAAAACGAAAGCAAGATCACCTTCCAGGACGTACAGGATTGTCTGGTGCTGGTGTCGTCTTCCTTCTCGACGATGACGTCGTATGAGAATCAGACCAAAAAATCCATCACCAACAAATTCATTCAGGAGGCCATGACAGAATTCCTGCGTCACAATCTGGAGGTCTATTTCCTCGAAAATAAAATGGAAGCGCTCAAGATCGCCGATCAGGTGCTTATCAACAAGCGCAGTCGTGAAAAAGCGGAAACCACCCGCCTCAATCTGAAGAAGACGTTGCAGTCGGGGAATGACATGATGTCCCGCGTGTCGTCGTTTGTGGATTGCCGTAGTAAGAAGGTGGAGGAGCGCGAGCTCTTCATCGTGGAGGGTAAATCCGCTATGGGCGCCTGTATTCAGGCGCGTGACCCGTATTTCCAGGCGATCATCCCGATTCGCGGCAAAATCCTCAACTGCCTGAAGGCGGATTATACCCGCATCTTCAAGAGTGAGATCATCACCGATCTGATCAAGGTGCTCGGATGCGGCGTGGAAGTGAAATCCAAAGCGAACAAAAGCATTTCAAACTTTGATCTGTCGCTGTTGCGCTTCAACAAAATCATTCTTTGTACGGATGCGGACGTGGACGGCTTCCACATCCGCGCGGAACTGCTCACGATGCTGTATCGGCTGACCCCGACGCTGATTGAAAAGGGCCTGGTGTTCATTGCGGAAACGCCGTTGTATGAGGTCAACACCAAGACCGACACCTATTTTGCATATAACGAACAGGAGCAGGCGGCGATCCTGCGGCAGGTGGAAGGACAGAAGTACACCATCCAGCGTTCCAAAGGTCTGGGTGAAAATGATCCGCACATGATGTCGCTGACGACGATGAATCCGTCCACCCGCCGCCTGGTGAAGGTGGAGCCTTCGGATGCCGCGCGTACGGCAGAGATGTTTGACCTGTTGCTGGGTGATAACCTGCAGGGACGTAAGGATTTCATCGCCGAGCACGGTTACCGATATATGGAAAATCTGGATCTGAGCTGATCACGGCTCGGTGCATACCAAAGGACGAATGAAGGAGAACCGACATGTTAAAATGTTCTGTCTGTCCCGTGGTGGTGGAGGATGCCGCCGCCATTGCGCAGTTGAATGAAAGCTGTTTCGGGCGTCATCTGCCCGTGCAGGCGGTGGAGGCACAACTCAAGACGCTGGTGATCAGCCGCGAAAATAAGCTGTTCGGAGCGGTGTACCGCGGACAGCTGATCGGGTATATCCATGCGCGCAGTGACATATCGACTTACCGCACGCCGCGCAAGGTGATCGTCGCGCTGGCGGTGGCGAAGGAGTATCGCCGTCAGGGCGTTGCCACGTTGTTGATGGATGCAATCGCCAAGTGGGCAAAGGATGAAAAATGCGAAACGCTCGGGGCGATGGTCGGCGGCAGTAAAGCCGCGCAGAGCTTCTTCTCGGCATACGGATGCGAGGAGCGCCTCAACCGGAAGCAATATATAAAATCGATGGTGGATCCCAAATCCCCGATCATGGAAAGGCTTGAAAACGATTATGGCAAAAAAGAGTAAAAAGGCGGAACCGAGCAAGGGGCTGACCCTGCCCTCCAACACGCACATTGAAGGTGCGGGTCTGGTGGAGTCTCAGCCGATTGTTGAAACGCTGGAAACCAACTTTATGCCCTATGCGATGAGCGTCATTATGTCGCGTGCGATCCCCGAGATCGACGGCTTCAAACCGTCTCACCGCAAACTGCTGTATACGATGTATAAAATGGGTTTGCTCAAGGGCAACCTCACCAAATCCGCAAACATTGTCGGTCAGACGATGCGTCTCAACCCGCACGGTGATGCGGCGATTTACGAGACGATGGTACGTCTGTCCCGCGGCAATCAGGCGTTGCTTCATCCGTATGTGCTGTCCAAGGGTAACTTCGGTCGCGCGTATTCGTCCGAGATGGAATACGCCGCGCCGCGTTATACGGAAGCGAAGCTCGATCCCATTGCTGCGGAGCTGTTCCATGATATCGACAAGGATACTGTGGAGTTTGTGGACAACTACGACGCGACCATGAAGGAGCCGACGCTTCTTCCCGTGACGTTCCCGTCCATTCTGGTCAACAACAACGTCGGTATCGCCGTCGGTATGGCGAGCAATATCTGCTCATTCAACCTCGCGGAGGTGTGTGAGACGGCGATCGCGCTGATGAAGGATCCCGCGCATCCCATTGCCGACACGCTGATTGCGCCCGATTTTCCGGGCGGCGGCAAGCTGATCTATCGCCGCGAGGAAATTGAAAAGATTTATGAAACCGGTCGCGGCAGTGTGAAGGTGCGCGCGGTCTATTCCTACGACAAATCCAACAACTGCATCGATATCACCGAGATCCCGTCGACTACCACGGTCGAAGCGATCATCACCAAGCTCATTGAGCTGGTGAAAGCGGGCAAGATCCGCGACATCGCCGATGTGCGTAATGAGATCGGTCTGGAAGGTCTCCGCATTACGATTGATCTCAAGCGCGGCGTGGATCCCGATAAACTGATGAACAAGCTGTACGCGATGACTCCGCTGGAGGACAGCTTCGCGTGCAACTTCAACGTGCTCATCGCGGGCATCCCGCGCGTACTCGGCGTGCGTCAGATTCTGGAGGAGTGGACGGCGTTCCGCACCGAGTGCGTGCGCAACCGCGTGTACCACGATCTGACCAAAGCCAAGGAGCAACTGCATCTGTTACGCGGTCTGTCCAAGATCCTGCTCGATATCGACAAGGCGATCCGCATCATCCGTGCCACGGAAGAGGAGTCGGAAGTGGTGCCGAATTTGATGATCGGCTTCGGCATCGATCAGATTCAGGCGGAATATGTGGCGGAAATCAAACTGCGCCACCTGAATCGCGAATACATCCTCAAACGCACGAAGGATATCGAACAGCTCGAAGCGGACATCGCCGATATGGAAGATATCCTCAAGAGCAAGGCGCGTGTGAAGCGGATCATCACCGATGAACTCAAGCAGGTGATCAAAAAGTACGGTCAGCCCCGCAAGACGGAACTGCTGTATGCCGTGGACATGGAGGAGATCGCGGAAGAAGAGGAGGGCGTGCCCGATTATCCCTGCACGGTATTCTTTACCAGAGAAGGCTACTTCAAAAAGATCACGCCGCAGTCGTTGCGCATGAGCTCGGAGCACAAGCTCAAGGAAGGCGATGAGCTGATGCTGACGGTGGAAACCACCAATGCGACCGACCTGCTGTTCTTCACCGACAAGGGCACGGTTTACAAAGCCAAAGTGTCCGATTTCGGTGATACGAAGGCGAGCTCCATGGGTGATTACGTCGCATCAAAGCTGGGCTTCGAGGACGGCGAAAACGCCGTCTACATGGTGAATACGAAAGATTACGCGGGCTTCATGCTCTTCTTCTTTGAAAATGGTAAGGTCGCCAAGGTAGAGCTGTCTGCCTATGCCACTAAAACCAACCGACGCCGCCTCGTCGGTGCGTACAGCGATAAGGTGCCTGTGGTGGCGATCCGCCATGTCCCTGCGGATGCCGAATTCGTGCTGGTGTCCACGTCGGGACGCCATCTGCTGATCAACACCGGCGCGGTGTCTGCCAAAACCTCGCGCACGACCATCGGTGTGCAGGTAATGACCCTCAAGGGTACGCACCGCCTGACCGAGGTCAAGGAATTCCGCGAAGGCATGTTTGTCAAGCCCGCGCGTTATCGCAAGAGCATTCCCGCGGCGGGCGCGATGCTGTCGGACGAGGATCTTGGCGAGCAGCTGACACTGGAATAAGCAGGAAAACCGCCGGGAAGGGGAACCCTTCCGAGCGGTTTTCGACAGCGGTCACTGCAAACGCCGATGTTTTCCGTGATCGCTGACAACCATAGTATGGACACACAGCGATAAAAAATACGGGAGAACTTGTTTTTCTGTAAAAATGTGCTTGCTTTTTTGAAAAGGATATGGTAGAATCATTTAGCATGATTTGACGAATACATCGAGAGATCGATTTTTGGAGGTATTTTACTATGGGCGTTTTGGACATTATTATTTCGGTTGTTCTGATTCTGGCTTCGTTGCTGATCATCGCGATCATCCTGTTGCAGCAGGGTCGTCAGGCGAACATCGGCGCGATCAACGGTGCGATGGATTCCTTCATGGATAAGGGCAAGGCGAGGACCTGGGATCAGCGTTTATCGAAGTTCACGAAGATTCTGGCGATTGCGTTCTTCGTGCTGGTTCTTGTCGGCATGATCCTGACCAACTTCTTCGGTGGTTCGGTCGGCTGATTCGCCCAATCGGTATGATTCATAAAGCCCCTGCTTGTCTGTTTCGGACAGGCAGGGCTTTTTTCTTGTCGAAATACAAAAAGGAGGAGAGCCTATGCCGATATATGAGATTGCGGGGGTCAAAACGGAAATGCACCCGCGCTACACGCTCACGGCGCGTCGTGCCGCCCCGTATCGGGTGGCGACGGACAAAGCGGAGATCACGCTTCAGGCACATGGGGATGCGGCGGAAGAATACGCCGCGTTTGCCCGCGACTTTTATCGGCAACTGCTCGACTATGACGGCTTTTTGCTTCACGCTTCGGCGGTTGAGCTGGACGGTAAGGCGTATTTGTTTTCCGCGCCGTCGGGCACGGGAAAATCTACACACGCCGCCCACTGGCGTGAGGCATTCGGCGCTCGCGCCATCAACGACGACAAACCTGCTGTGCGGCGTATGAACGGTGTGTTCTGTGCGTGCGGCACACCGTTTTCCGGCAAGCATGACATCAGTCAGCCTGTCTGCGTGCCCATCGGTGGGATTGCCGTGCTTCGCCGTGGGGAGGAGACGACCGTGACGCGCATGGAAACGGTACAGGCACAAGTCGGATCGGAGCCATGTCGTTCTGTGAGCCAAG
>JAZQHP010000044.1:0-6879 GCA_045540655.1 Acutalibacteraceae bacterium | reverse complement strand
CAAAAGCCGCAACCGAAAGCCAAAAACGGGATGGTTACGATCGCGGGAAAAATCTACCGCAGGATGCGGTTAAAGCTGAAGCTCGTGTATCGCCATCGCCGTCAGTGCAGTATAACAGAGGAGTGAGTTCACTCCTCTGTTCAGCTTGCCCTTTGACAAGCTGAAAGCCGACGAAGGGAGGAGCCCTTCGTCGGCTTTGTTGTTTTGGTGTGGAAGGAGCGCTTGCCGCCCGCTTACAATGCCGCGGGTTTGTACCGCGGGCGGATGCTATCCGCCCCTGCGTTGTAATGTTGCCTGAATTTACTTTTCGGACGGAGTGTGATATAATGAATGAAAGGCGGTGATGTTGTATGAAAGGGAAAGCGATCTTATCGTTGACGCTGGGAGGCTGTTTCGGCCTGGTTGCCTATGGGCTACTGGTGTTGACGGATACGCAGGACGCGTTGCTGTGTGCGGCGTTCGTGTGGAGATGCCGCCGTTTGCTTTTCGGTTTGGATGCGGTAACATCCACTCCCTTTACGCAGGACGTGGAATACGAGATACCAATCATAAAAAGCGAAGATCTCTGCGTGACAGCACGGCAGAGATCTTCGCTTTTTTAGAGGATATATACTTTCAGGGAGATATCAGCACGTTTCAAAGCCGACCAGCAGACCGCCTTTTTCGGCGTAAAAACTGCACAGACCGCGGAGCTTATGGATCTCCACCTGCACACGGTCGAATTTTTCGGCAATCATCTCTTTCAGGCGGACGGCGGCGGGCTCGTTCTGACAATGCCCGATGCTGACCTTGCCTGTTTTCAGTCCGAGGCGTTCCAGATCAGTCAGCAAGGTGTCCAGTGACCGCACTTCGCCGCGGCATTTGTGGGTGGGATCGAGCGTGCCTTCGTCGCTCGCTTTGCCGACAATGCAGATGCCCGCGATGCCGACGATTTTGGCGACGAGCGGCGAGACACGACCGTTGTTGGCAAAATTTTTCAGCGATTTGAGCATAAACACCAGCCCGGTCTGTTTCTGATAGGCGGTGATGCGTTCGCAGATGTCTTCAAACGCCGTGCCGTCGGCGACCATCGCCTCCAGCTTGCGAAGGATCAGCGTGATCTCGGGACCGGCGGAGAGGGTGTCCAGCACAAAGACACGCTTGTCCGCATTCTCGGATTCGTAGATCTGCTTGGCGGACAGGGCGGCATTGTAGCTTCCCGACAACGCGCTCGTAATGGTAACGCAAATCACGTCGTCCGCATCCCCGAAAGCGGCGATCCAGTCCGCAGGATTCGGACAGGAGGTGTGGGAGGTATCCTTGTATTGCAGGAAATAGTCCGCCATGGCGTCTACGTCCAGCGCGGCATCGTCGACAAATTCCCGCTCAGCGGTGATGATTTTCATGGGGGAGCAGGCGAAGTCGGCGTGGTCCAGTGTCAACAGGTCCGACGACGAGTCGGACACAATACGGATTGTTCTCATAAGAGCCTCCTGAAGGCAAAGGCGTACGGACGGCAGTGAATTTGTTGTTGAATCCTCAACTTCCAAAAGCATACCATAAATTTGTTGAGATGTCAACAAATTTTAAAAAAGAATCCGGTGGCGGACGACGAAGGGCGAAGGAAGCAAGCGCGGACTGCGCCATAGTCAGTGGCGGAGCGGTGTCGGTCAGCGTCGCGCGCATATGCAGAGCGTGCCAAAAACGTATCGAAGGTCATGGGGACGCTTCTTTTTGAAAAAAATAAGCTGTCCGTCATCCCGAAAGAGATGACGGACAGCCGTGTTGATGGTAGGAAACCGAGTGGGCAATCAGCTGAACAGACGATGGATAAACGCGGTCTCTTCGCGGGAGATCTTCTCGTCCACCGCCAGAATGGTCAGCACGAAGGTCATCAGGTGCGCCTTGAGCTCCGTGGGGGCAGCGTCGTACAGCTTGTCCGTCAGTTCCGTCATGTCGGGGGTGTAAATGGTGATGAACTTGGAAATCGCGTCATCGCCCATGCCGGTGACGTCGCGCAGGTAGGAGCGCTCGAGAGTGGTCAGCGTGCCGTCGGCACCGATGGAGCTCAAAATCACCGAGCTCAGCACCGCCATGCCCTTGTTATCGGCATCGATCTGCTCGAACACGGGCATCAGATGGGTGAGGGCGATCTTGCCGAAGCCGACCAGTTCCTCGTAATCTTTGTTCACCATTTCCTGCAACAGTTCGTCCAATTTGCTCATAAAAGAAATCTCCTTTCGAAAATACAATGATGCTGTTACGAATTTTACCATATAATCCGACAAAAGTCAACGGAGTTTATAGAATGAAGTGTAAGCAGACGATAAAAGCGGGATGCACAATACGCGCATCCCGCTTGAGGGGGTATGAGAGGGAATGAGGGCGATCAGCTGAACAGGCGGCGAAGGAACGCGGTTTCCTCGTGATCCACGTCCTTGTCGACCGCCAGCACGCACAGCATAAAGACGGTCATGTGCACCTTGTTGTCCTCGTCGAGCTTATCGAACAGGTTATCAGCGACCTCCTGCATCACCGGGGAGTACATCCGTATCATCGCAGAGATGGTGTCGTCAGTCAACGCGGCGGCGTCGCGCAGAAACGCGCGTTCTTCCGCGGTCAGTGCGCCGTCGGCGCCGATGGCGCTCAGAATCACACAGATCAAGGAGAAAGCGCCGTCGTATTCGGGGTCGACGTCTTTGAACAGCGGCATGAGATGCTCAAGGGCACGCTTGCCGTATGCCGTCAGGTCGTCGTACGATTTATTGATAAATTCACGGCGGATGTCTTCGAGCGTTGCCATGACGGACAGCTCCTTTCCAAAGTCAAAGGATGATACGGGTATCCTACCACGAACGACGACAAAAGTCAACCGCCACCCATGCGGTTTCGACACGAAAGCGGTTGAAAAACAGCGAAAAATTTGGTATACTGGAACGGATGAACAGCAAGGAGGCGACGGGCGTTGAAACTGATTCATTTGTCCGATCTCCACATCGGCAAGCGTGTGAACGAGATGTCGATGCTGGAGGATCAGCAATATATTTTAAATGCGATTCTGGCCATTGTAGACGAGGAACAGCCCGATGGGGTCATCATCGCGGGCGATGTGTATGACAAGAGCGTACCGCCTGCCGAGGCGGTGCAGACAGCGGATGAGTTTCTGGTGCGGCTCGCCAAACGACAGCTGCCGGTGTTTATCATCAGCGGCAACCACGATTCTCCCGAACGACTGGCGTTCGGCGGACGGTTGTTGTCGGTCGGCGGCGTGCACATCAGCCCGGTGTATGACGGCGAGGTCACGCCGATCACGTTGACGGATGAACACGGCGAGGTGCGGGTGTACCTGTTGCCGTTTGTCAAGCCGACCCATGTGCGACGGGCGTTTCCCGACGCGGTCATCGACAGCTACACCGATGCCGTGCGCACGGCAATCGAACACATGCACGTGGACGGGACGGTGCGCAACGTGATGGTGACGCACCAGTTCGTGACGGGCGCATCGCGCAGTGAATCGGAGGAGGTTTCCGTCGGCGGCAGTGACAACGTGGATGCGTCGGTGTTTGATGCGTTTGATTACGTGGCACTCGGGCATATTCACGGTCCGCAGAGCGTCGGCAGAGAGACCTTGCGCTACTGCGGCACGCCGCTGAAATATTCCTTCTCCGAAGTCGCTCACCGCAAGTCGGTAACGGTGGTGGAGCTGGGTGTCAAAGGTGATGTGGCGGTGCGTACGGTACCGCTGACCCCCATGCGGGATATGCGCGAACTGCGCGGCACGTATGAGGAGCTGACCGACCGTCGCTTTCTGCCCGAGGAGCAAAAGAAGGATTATATCCGCGTCACGCTGACGGACGAGGAAGATGTGCTGGATGCCGTTGCCAAACTGCGCACGGTGTATCCGAATATTATGAAGCTCGAGTATGACAATCAGCGCACCCGCCGTCACGCGGTGATCGGCACGGCGCAGGCGGTGCAGGAAAAATCACCGCTTGCGTTATTTGAGGAATTTTACGAAGCGCAGAACAATCAGCCGATGAACGATGCTCAGCGACGGTATATGACCGAGCTGATCGACAGCATTTGGGAGGGTGAAGCATGAGACCGTTGCAGTTGACGATATCGGCGTTCGGCCCGTATGCGGGCGAAGTGACGCTGGATCTGGAACAGCTCGGCACCGGCGGGCTGTATCTTATCACAGGCGATACGGGTGCGGGCAAAACGACCGTGTTCGATGCGATCACCTATGCGTTGTACGGAGAACCGAGCGGTGAGCATCGGGAGGCGTCGATGTTCCGCTCCAAATATGCCCTGCCGACCACGCCGACGTTTGTAAAGCTGGTGTTTGAGGTGCACGGTCAGCCGTATACCGTGTGGCGCCAGCCGGAATATGAGCGCCCCGCCAAAAAAGGTGACGGTATGACCGTCCAGAAGGCGCAGGCGGAATTGACCTACCCGAACGGCAATCTTGTCACCAAGCCGCGGGAGGTAACGGCGGCGGTGCGCGACATTGTTGGTGTGGACCGTCGGCAGTTTGCGCAGATCGCGATGATCGCGCAAGGGGATTTTCTTAAGCTGTTGCTCAGCGAGACCAAGGAGCGGCAGGCGATTTTCCGTGAGCTCTTTAAAACGGGCCGTTTTCAGGTGATACAGGACAAACTGAAAAATGCGTCGGGGACGCTCGCAAAACAACACGAGGAAGCGTCGCGCAGTGTGGATCAGTATATCGAAGGGATCCTGTGTGACGAAGAGGATGTGCTGGCCGTTGAAGTCGCGCACGCCAAGGCAGGGGAGCGCCTGACCGCGCAGGTGCTGGAATTGCTCGAGCAGTTGCTCGCGTCCGATCGGGCGCGGCAACAGGCACTGGAAACGGCGCTTGAGGTTGCCGAGAAAGAACTGGAAACCGTCGGCGGCAGACTTCGCGAAGCCGAGGCGTATGAAACCATGAAAAAAGAAGCGGAGACGATTGCGGCACGCGTTGCCGAAAAGCAGGTGCAGTGCGACGCCGCCGGACGCGCTTTTGAGGAACAACAGAAACAGGGTCCGGCGCGCGAAGCGGCTCGCCGTGAGGCGGCACAGCTCGAAATGCAGTTTCCGGAATACGATCGGTTTGAACAGTTGAAGGTCAAACAGACACAGTTGGCGTCCTCCGTCAGGACCGGGCAGGAGACGGCGGCACGCGAACAGGCGACGCTGTCGGCGCTCGAGGCACAGCTCGCGGCGGATCGCGCCGCGCTTACGGCATTGGCGAATGCGGGTGAGGAGCGGGAAAACCATGCGGCGGCGAAAGACAAGGCCGCCGAACGGCTGGCATCTGTGGTGGCGTTCCGTCAGGAGCTGGCGGAGCTCGCCCGATGGGAACGGGCGCTTGATGATGCCCGGCGGGTGTATCGCGCGTCGCAGGAAACCGCCGATCGCCACGCGGCGACCTATGCCGCGATGAACAAGGCGTATCTTGATGCGCAGGCGGGTGTGCTGGCGCAGGCGCTGACGGACGGTCAGCCGTGTCCCGTGTGCGGCGCAACCGCGCATCCGCACAAGGCGGTCATGTCGGCGCACGCACCGACCGAGCAGGATCTGAAACAATACAAACGCGCCGCCGAGGCGGCAGCGGCAACGGCGGCAACGGACAGCAAAACTGCCGGCGAATGGGCAGGTAAGGTGACGGCGGCGACCGAGCGGTTGACGAAAACGTGCGCGGCGCTGTTCGGCGATGTGCCGCTTCGGGAGATCGCGCCGACAGCGGATGCGGAGGAAGCGACGCTCAAGGCGCAGATTGCCTCCTTACAACAGGCGATGCAGGCGGAGGACGAGCGGCTCCGTCGTCGGGAAGCCTTGCAGACGGCGATCCCGCAGACAGAGGCACAGCTGGAAACGATGCGTAGGGAACAGACGGCGCGTCTGTCGACTGTCGCCGCGCTCCAAGCCCAGCTTGAAGAGGTTACCGCACAACAGGCGGAGGCGGCGAAAAAGCTCCGCCTGGAAAGCCGCGAGGCGGCGGAAAAACAGGTGCAGGCGCTTCGTGCGCAGGCGGAGGCATCCGAACAAGCCCTGGCGGCGGCGGAAACATCGTATCGGGAACAGCAGGAATTGCTCGCACAGATGAGCGGACGACAGGCACAGCTGACGGAACAGCTGGCGGCACAGACCGCTCCCGATCACGAGGCGATTGCCACCGCACAAAAGGCGGCGACCGACAAAAAGGCGGCGGTGCTCGAGGCACAGCGCCGCGTGACGCTTCGTCTGGATACCAACGAGCGTGCACGGGCGAATATTGCCGCCAAGGAGCGCGAGCTGACCGAGATCGAGGAAAAATGGGGCTGGATGAAGGCGCTCTCCAATACTGCAAACGGCAATCTGAGCGGCAAGGAACGCGTGATGCTGGAAACGTATATTCAGGCGACCTATTTCGACCGCATTGTCGCCAGAGCCAACACGCGTCTGATGATGATGACGGGCGGGCAATATGAGCTCAAGCGCCGCGAGGAAGCGGCGGATCACCGCAGTCAGAGCGGTTTGGAACTGGATGTGGTGGATCACTATAACGGATCTCTGCGCAGTGTCAAAACGCTGTCGGGCGGCGAATCGTTCAAAGCGTCGCTGTCGCTGGCTCTCGGACTGGCGGATGAGATCCAGTCGGCGGCGGGCGGCATCCGTCTGGACACCATGTTTGTGGATGAGGGCTTCGGTTCGCTGGATGACGAATCGCTGTCGCAGGCGATTCAGGCGCTCCATGCGCTGTCGGAGGGGCATCGTCTGGTCGGCATCATCTCGCACGTTGCTCAGCTCAAGGAACGCATCGACAAGCAGATCATCGTGACCAAAGAAAAAAGCGGCGGCAGTCACGCCCGCATCGTGGTCGGATGACGAGAATATATCGAGTAAAACGGGCGGCGGGAC
>JAZQHP010000043.1:0-11614 GCA_045540655.1 Acutalibacteraceae bacterium | reverse complement strand
GTGGCAGCGGAAGCGGCTCCCGTGGTTGAGGAAATCCCTGCGACAGCGGAAGTGCCTGCGGCGGAGTAAGACGCGCGGCAACCCCTGTAGTAGAAAGACATAAAAAGACCGTCGGATCGTTAACCATCCGACGATCTTTTTTACTGGATATATCCATCTCGTGCCATCGCGCGGGATCCTCATCGTGCGGTTGCGGACATGATATCCGCCCCCACATGCGGGCGGTTGCACCAACCCTTGTAGGGACCGACATCCCCGGCGGTCCGTTACGGTTATTGCACAAAACGGGGGTGCAGGAACACCAGAGGACCCGTCACATGGGCACTGCCGAGCGCATGCTGCAGGGCGAAGAAGTAGCGCTGTGTGGCGGCATGGGAATGCGGCGGCAGGCAGAGGTTGAGGGCTTCCTTGGCGGTGTCGGCGTGACCGTATTGCATCATCGCCAGCAGGCGGTTCAGAATGCGCGGGTTGCAGTAGCACAGCCCGATCGTGCACGTGGGCATCGACGGCAACAGGCGGGAGAATTCTTCGCAGATCTGACGGTATTCCGACAGGGAGCGCGAGCGCTTCACATGGTTGTTGACGAGCATGCCGATGCCGCCGCCGACCATAGCAAGACCGGGGAACAACATCAGGAAGCTGATCACCGCCATATCCTCCGCCGTATAGTTGGTTTCGGTTGTAAAAAACAGAAAGAGCATGCCGATCGTTGCCACAATACAGCCCCAGATCAGCAGTCCCTTGCGGGCGCCGCGGTTGTAGCGGATGAGCGTGTCAGCAACGCGGTCATAGCGGTCAAACAGCGATTGAACCGGCGTGAGAAAGGCAATCACCGCGTTGAGCGAGCGCATCTCCTCCGCGCGCACCGCTTCGCGGCTGACGGGCGGAGCGGGTGTCGCGGGCGTCACCGAAAGAACAGGGGGCGCGGACGGCACGGATGCGGCATTTCCGATGGCATGCCCGCAGGACGGGCAGAAGGCCATATCCTGATACAGCGTGACTTGACAATGCGGACAGGTCATGGTGTCATCCTCCTTATGAAAACCCGCAAACGGGGTATTGGTGGTGGGATATATTCAGTATAGCACAGGACGGCGGATTGTGCAAGGATTTGACGCGGCGGGCGGCGGTGTGGTACAATGAAGGACACCAAGACGAAAAAAGGAGAGGACGAGATGGCCACCTTTGTAACGGCGGATCTGCACGGCTATCCGCTGAAAAAGTGGGAAGAACTGGTGGAGCGCGCGGGCGTGACCGCGCAGGATCGATTGTATATTCTGGGCGACGTGGTGGACCGCGGCAGCGACGGCATCGCCCTGCTGACATGGGCGATGGCGCATCCGAACGTGCACTTGCTCAAGGGCAATCACGAAGCAATGATGCTTCGCTGTGCCTTTTTGTTCGAGGGAGAAGGTCGTTTCCCGGCGGACACGGTCGGCGAGCAACGGTACGCCTGCGAGCATTGGTTGCAAAACGGCGGCGACACGACGTATACGGCGCTGTGCGCGACGCAGGAAAGCCGACGGCGCTATCTGTTTGCGTATGCAGAGCGTGCACCGTTGTATGCGCAGGTGACGGTCGGGGAGCAGGCGTTTGTGCTGGTGCACAGCGGGCTTGGAAATTTTGCGCCGCAAAAGCCGCTTGAGGCGTATGAGGAACGCGAGCTGTTGTGGACGCGTCCGTCGATGGCGACGCGCTATTTTGAGGATCGCACCGTGGTGTTCGGGCACACGCCCACCATGCTGTACGGTCCCGCATATGCGGGCAAGCCCATCGTGACCGAGACATGGATGAACATCGACGTCGGCGCGGCGGGCGGCAATCCGCCTGCGATCGTGCGGCTGGAGGATCGCGCTGTTTTTTACGGACGATGACCGTATAAACCGATCATCTGCGGGCATACTGTGGGCATCCAACAAAAAAGGAGATGTCCGTTATGATTGAAAAAGATACGATCCGTTTGCTTCGCGAGTGCGATGCGGGGGTGAAGATGGGGGTCAAATCCATCGATGATGTGATGGAGTATGTCCACGCACAGCCGATGCGCGATATGCTCGCGCGTTGCCGCGAACAGCACGTGGCGCTTCACCGCGAGATCGAGGCGGGACTCGACCGCTTCGGCGATGAGGGCAAAGAGCCCAATCCGATGGCGACGGCGATGTCGTGGCTCAAAACCAACATGAAGCTCGTCATGCACGAGTCCGACAGCACCATCGCCGATCTGATGGTGGACGGGTGCGACATGGGGGTCAAATCGCTGTCGCGCTATCTCAACGAGTACGAAGCGGCGGATGAAACGTCGAAGGATATTGCCAAGCGCCTGATCGCGATGGAGGAACAGCTCGGTCAGGGTATGCGGGCGTATTTGTGAGGGGTTGCGGGCGGATGCTTGTCCCTGTGAGATACAGGCGCCGCCTCGGTGTCACCCTGAGTGAAGCGTGCAACGCACGCGAAAGCGAATGGGTCTCGCCGCCCTGCATAGAACAGGCAAACAAAAAAGCCGCTCTTTTGAAAAAAAGAGCGGCTTTCGCTGTATCCGGATTTAACAGAAGAAATGCTGAACGGCGACGACCGTGGTGCCCTGAATACGGACGGACACGCAGGTGGTGCGGTATTTGGCGGTGAGGATGTTGTCGCGGTGATCCGCCGATGCCATCCAGGTGTCCACAAAGCGCTTGGCGGTGATGCCCTTGAGCGTGCCGGTGGATTGGATGATATTCTCGCCTGCCGACTGGTAGCTGAGCTGACCCGCAAACACCGTGTACCACATATTCCCGTTCGGGCGCACGTGCGAGAAGGAGGAGAGCAGTTCCGACGAGCGGGTGTCCGTGAAGCTTTCGGATGCTGTGCGCCAGGTCAGCGTGGTCAGCCCTGCCGCTTGTCGCTCGGCGTTGACCAGCCGCAGGATCTCCTTCTCCATCGCCGCCGCCGACAGGGCGGTGGTTGTGGTGGTCGGTGCTTTGGTGGTCGTTCTTGTCGTTGTGGTTGTGATCGTCGTCGTCGTGGTAGTTGTGGTCGTGGTAGTTGTGGTCGTGGTTGTGGTCGTGGTGGTTGGAGCGGTCGGGAGCGACTCGGCGCCCGACGTGATACGGTAGAGGGCGAGGGCGTCGACCATATCGATCTGCCCGCTCTCGTCAATATCCGCCGCCGACAACCCGGCGTCGTGCAACACGGCACTACCGCTGACGTGAGAATACAGTACAAACGTGTCGACCATATCGCGTACACCGTCGCCGTTGATATCCCACAGCACTTTCGCCGCGGCGATCATCGGTGTCAGCAATATTGTGAACAACAAGCAGACGCACAGCAAGCCGACCGCTGTGCGACGCGGACGAGAGCGATCCATAACACAACCACCTTTCGCTTTAGTTGCCGAGGGGAAAGGGACGATGCCGTTTTTGCGGGGGATCAACGATGATGCTTGACGCGTTTGCGTTTATTTTTGCGGCGGGACGCGTTGTGGGCGGTGCCGATGACGATATACCCGATAAACAGCGCCGCGCCGACCGCCAGCAGAATCAGCATGACGGGACTGGTCAGGATAGTCCAGATGCCGTGGAACACGGCGAGCAGCTGACTGCGTCCGACAAATTCGGCGGCGCACAGATTGACCTGTCCGACGAGGTATTCCCCGTCGTAGATCTTGGCGACACCGCACACCTGTCCCTGTTCCACGGGGGCCGTCAGCTTTTCTTCGGTCAGCTCGATCTGGTAGGTCAGCGTATTGACATCCGCTTCGTTGCGAAGCATACCTTCCAGATCCGTGCCCGCGGTCAGCACCACCGAATCGGTCGACCACGCCAGGCGCACGTCGGCGCGGGTGATCGGCTGGTTGCGGCTGACAACGGTTTTGTAGGAGAACGTGTTGTACGCCCAGCGATACAGCGTCATGGTATCGGTGAAGGCGGGGTTGGAGTCGAGCTCGACTTCTTCTTCTTCCTCGTCCTCTTCCTCGTCACCCTCCGCTTTCGGCGGGGCGACCGCCTTGGAGCCCATGACGACGGTCATATACTCAAAACCGTCGTCGCGCGCCACCGAAGCGCAGGACTGACCGATGGATTCGGTGTAACCCGAACGGCCGTATACGAGCGGCGTGTAGTAGTGGGTGGAGCTCTGGCGGAGCATTTCGTTGGTGGTCGGCCACGAATCCACTTCGCCGACCACGGGATGCACGGTGTACTCCGACTGGCTGATGATGGAGGTCAGCGTCGAATAGTTGAGCGAAGCGTAGCGCAGAATGCGGTACATATCGCGGGCGCTGGTATATTGTCCGGGGTCATCCAGCCCGTAAATATTCGTGAAAGCGGTGTCGGTGCAACCGATGAGCGGGAGCATATCGTTCATGCCCTTGACAAAGGCTTCGGGCGAGCCCGCGAGCGTCACCGCCAGTGTGGTGACGGCATCGGCGGCGGTCTGGAGCATCGCAATGTTGAGCAGATCTGTCACGTGCCACACGTCGCCTTCCTGCATTTTGACGGTATACAGATCGCGCACGTTTTCGGCCTTGAGCGCGTCGTCGATCGCTTTGGTGTAGGTGCCGGTTGCCTGATCGGGATCGATGCCCTGATCTTCGAGCGTCTGCAGGGCGTACAGTCCCACCACCAGGCGCGTCAGTCCCGCCGGCGCCAGGCGCTCGTCGGCGTTTTGTTCAAACATGATCATATCCTGTGCGGCGTTGGTGCCCAGAAACACCACAATGGCGGAGCGCGCCGTGATGGAGCGGTCGTTGGACAGCGGATAGCTCGCCTGAGCGGTCAGCGGCACAAACAGCGTGGTCACAACGAGCAACAGCGACAGGCATATCGATAAAAGGCGGCGTTTCAAAGCCATTCCTCCCTTAGTATCTCCGAATCCTCCGCCCATACACGGGCGGTTATTTTTATTATAGCACAAAAAGTGCCGAATGGTACAAAGAATTTGTAAAAAAGTGAAAGAAAAGTGCGCAGAATGGGAAAAATACTGGATTTTTGGAAAAAGGTAGTGTATAATACGATTATATAGAATGACAATGGGAGGCGATCGCTATGGCGCTCAATCGTTTAAAAGCCAACATCTGCGGCACGACCTACACTCTGGTTTCGGAGGAATCCTTAAGCTACATGCGGGATCTGGTGGCGCAGGTGGACGCGCAGATGTCCGAAATCGTGACGGGTAACGCCCGCATGAGCACCACGATGGCGGCGGTGCTCACCGCGATCGACAACGCCGACAAGGCGAACAAGGAATCCCGCGCCGCGGAGGACCTGCGTCTGCAGCTCAAGCGCATGGTGGACGACACCGAGCACCTGAAGGATCAGCTCGCCGCCGCCCGCGAAGAGGTATCCCGCCTGTATAAGGAGACGATGGAGATGCGCGCAAAGTTGCCGACGTCTGCCGCACCCGCCGTTCCCGTCGCGCCTGCCGCCCCGAAACAGCCGACTCCGCCCGAACCGACCGACCCCGCGACGCTGTTTGACTTTGAAGAGATCCTGGATGACGAGGAGGACATCTGATGTCCCGCACCATACAAAAACCTGAGCTGCTCGCTCCTGTGGGTTCGCCCGAAGCCCTCATCGCCGCCGTGCGATGCGGGGCGGATGCGGTGTACCTCGGGGCGGGCCGTTTTCATGCCCGACAACATACCCAGCCGTTTGACGACGAGGCATTTGCCGAGGCGGTGGCGTACTGCCACGCCCGCTCGGTGGCGGTGCACATGACGCTCAACACGCTGGTACAGGAAAAAGAAATGCCCGAAGCCCTCGCCGTCGCCGAGCGGGCCGCGGCACTGGGCGTTGATGCCCTGATCGTGCAGGATCGGGGTCTGGCGGCGGCGATTCATCGCGCCGCCCCTTCGCTGACGTTGCACGCCTCCACCCAGCTGTCCTGCCACACCCCCGAAGGGGTGAAACGCCTCGCGGCGCTCGGGTTTTCCCGCGTCGTGCTGGCGCGCGAGATGACCCGCGAGGAGATCGCCGCCTGTGTGGGGCTCGGCTGTGAGATCGAGGTGTTTGTGCACGGCGCGCTGTGTATGAGCGTGTCGGGACAATGCCTGCTGTCGGCGATGCTCGGCGGACGAAGCGGCAACCGCGGACAATGTGCACAGCCGTGCCGCCTGCCGTTCACGCTCGGCAACAACGCCGAGGACCGCGCCCTGAGTCTGAAGGACGGCTCGCTGGTGTCGCACATCCCTGCCCTGGCGCAGATGGGGGTGGCATCGCTGAAAATCGAAGGGCGTATGAAGCGCCCCGAATACGTCGCCGCCGCGGTGACGGCGTGTCGCTCGATGCTTGACGGCGTGCCGCCCGATGAGGCACTGATGGAGGATCTGCGCGCGACCTTCTCCCGCAGTGGATTTACCGACGGCTATTTCCGCGGTGTGCGCGACCGCGCGATGTTCGGCGCCCGCACCAAAGAGGATGTGACGGCGGCGCCCGCCGCAAACAAACGGCTTGCGGCGCTGTATGCGAAGGAATCGCCCCGCGTGACGATGGATGCGACGCTGACCATGCACGAGGGTGCGCCGATGACGCTGACGGTGTGCGACCGTGAACAGACCGCCGTGACGGTGTGCGGCGATATGCCGCGCCGGAGTGACCGCCCGCTCCCGACCGAGCGGGTGGAGGAAGCGCTCAAAAAGCTCGGCGGCACGCCCTTTGCGGCGGGTACGCTGACGGTGGAACGCGACGAGGGCACGGATGCGCCGTTGTCTGCGATCAATGCGATGCGCCGCGAAGCGGTGGATACCCTTCTGGCGCGCCGTGCGGAACGCGCGCCGATTCCCTTTGTACGTCGACCCTTGTCCGATCCCCGACCACCGATGGCTGTCCCCGCCGCGCCCGCGGTGGTGGTGCGGCTGGCATCCGCGGCACAGTGGAGTGAAGCGCTCGCCCGCCAGGCGGCGCTCGTGGTGTTGCCGATGAATACGGCGCCCGAAGACTGGGCGCGGGCGGCGGCGGTCGGCGCGGTCGCGGTGGAAGTACCGCGCGGGCTCTTTTCATCGGAGGAGCGCGTGGTCGCGCGGCTCAAAGCGGCGGCGGCAAACGGCGCGGTGGCGGCGGTGGCGAACAACATCGGTGCCCATACGCTGTGTGAACAGGCGGATCTGCCGATCATCGGCGGTTTCGGGTTGCACACAACCAACGTCGAAACGCTTCATGCGCACGCCGCGGACGGCTTGTGCGCGGCAACGCTGTCTCCCGAGCTCGGGGCGGTACCGCCGTGGGCGGCGCGCTCTCCCTTGCCGACGGGTATGCTCGCTTACGGGCGGTTGCCGTTGATGCTTCTTCGCACCTGCCCCGCATCGGCGGCAAAGGGCTGTCGGGATTGCCGTCAGCATCGCACGCTGACCGACCGCAAGGGTATGCGCTTTTTGCTGATGTGCGACAACGGATGCGCCCAGCTTCTCAACAGCGTACCGCTGTATCTGGCGGATCAGAAGCCCGCTTTGCACGGCTTGTCGTTTATCACGTTGTATATGACCGATGAGAGTGCCGACCGTGCGGCGCAGGTGACCGCGTGGTACACGGGGGATGCGCCTGCGGCGCGGGACGCCTTCCCCGGCGGCTTCACCCGCGGCATGAAAAGCCTGTAATATGCCAATGCGGCATACCATCTTCTTTGCCATTTGCTCCGACCGCATGGTCTTATGGACATTGACCGTATTACGGAGCGCAGACAGTAGATCCTTTATTATCCGAGGTGTTCCCCTATGAAAAAACTGCTCGCCTTGTTCTTGTGTTTAACCATGATGATCGGTGCATTGCCGTCGCTTTGTTTCGCGGACGTGACTGCCGCCGCCAAACCGACGCGTGAGCAATATCGTGCGCAACAGTATGCCGGATCGACGTTTCAAAACACCTTTATGGACTTTGAAGATTCCTATGCGAATCTTTATTACTCAGGCTTAAGTCAGGACAAAGGGTTTATGACCGGTATTTATGCTTGGGAAGCCGCTAATTTAGTCAACGGCCCCAGTACATTGCTGGAAAGTGGTTTGATCTCCCAAAGACACATGTACGAGCTGGCCATTTTTGACATGCTGGATGTAGACAATGAAAACTCGGTTGCCGGAGAATTGTGTAAACAATTCAGCAACAATCAAGCCTCCTTTGTTTTCGATATGTGCGGCGAAGTCGGCGGATGGATAGATGTCGATCTTACGAAAATGAGTGCCTATGAGGCCGCCCAATATACCGATGTGTTAAAAGAATCCGCCGCCTCTGTCAATATGTTTACAGCCGCCTCCGTCATTGATGATATTATCGGCGCCGGAATGAATCTTTACGAAGCGATTCAATCCATTTGTAACTACCAAGCCATTGCGGATATGGGCGAATCCACGCAGTACATTCTGAAAAGCATCGCGAATGACACGGCCAATCCCTTGGATCTGCGCGATGCTGCCCGAGAAGCCGCCGCGTATATGGATTCTTCTTTTAACGGCTATCTGCAACAATGTTTGTATGGTGCTGATGATCTGCAGTATGCCGTGGGTAAAACCGTATTCTCAATCGTAGTAGACGGCGCCTGGGACAAGTTTATGACATCGGTGGGAGGTGTGGCGTTTCTTGCCGTAAAAGGCATGGTTATTCTGGCGAATGCCGTGTTTAATCTGGATGAGCGAAACCAAGCGTTTTATGAACTGAAAGTCACCGTTGCGTTAGAAAATGCTCTGCGCCGCACAGTGAAAACAATCTATTCATCGCCGTCCTCTGTTCCCACAACAGCAACCGCCAATCGGTATTTGCGCGGTATTGAACTGTATAAAGCCGTTGTGTTGGATGGCTTTGATGCGTCTATCAGTCTTTTAGAGACGCAGGCGAACTCCGGCGCCGGCATTTTCGGCTGGTTGCCGGCGTCCCGCACGGAAATACTGGATTTGATGGCGGATATCGAAAATCTCAAAGAAAACGAAATTGCGCAATATAAAGCGTTTGACGCCATGATTGAAGACGCCTATTGCTCGAAATATGAACCCAACTTCAACGAGACGCTTTCGGAATTTTATTGCCAGGACGCCAATTTTGAGTTGGATTACGGGTATACGATTGACAATGGCAAAATCCGCATCGATCACTATTACGGAGACGCTGCGTATGTGAAGATTCCGTCCGAAATCACGGGGTATCCCGTTACGGAAATTTCTTCCTCTGCCTTTGCGAATTGTGACCATGTGATCAGCGTCACGATGCCCAACAGCATCACCAAGATTTATATTTTAGCGTTTGACGATTGTGATATGTTGAAAACGGTCACCTTGTCTAAAAATTTAGTGGAATTGAGCGGATACGCATTCCGCAATTGCCCCTCTCTGCAAAAAATCACGCTTCCTGCTTCCCTGGAAATTGTGGAGTATCAGACCTTTAAAGGTTGCACATCCTTATCAAAGGTGACCATTTCCAACGGCGTCAGAGTTATTCAGAACAGCGCTTTTGAAGGGTGCGTGGCGCTCAAAGAAATATCCATCCCCGACAGTGTGACAGAAATCGGAGAAACGGCGTTTTCCGGATGCTCTTTTGAAAAAGTCACCATCGGTAACGGCATGACTTCGATGGAAGCCTTTCAGTTTGACGGAAACCTCAAAGAGATTACGATTGGCAACCGCGTGGAAGCAATCCCTTATATGGCGTTTTACAGTTGCTCTAAGCTTGCCTCCATCGATATTCCGGCAAGCGTAAAAGAAATAGGCCTGTATGCTTTTTATCGGTGTACGGCTTTGAAAACCGTTACGCTTCATCCCGGATTAAAAACGGTTGATTATTATGCTTTTGATCAATGCACTGCCCTGGAATGCATTGTATTGCCGGATACCGTGACGTATATCGGAGACTGCGCTTTTAACGGGTGTTCTTCGTTGAAAGAGGTTACATTATCCGCGAATCTGAAGACAATCGGCATGGGTGCTTTCCAAGAATGTTCTGCTTTAACCAATCTATCGCTTCCGGAAGGATTGACCGACATCGGTGACTACACCTTCGAGGGGTGTGTTTCTTTGGAAGAACTGATCATACCGGACAGCGTAACTACCATTGGCAGCGAGTTGTTTTCAGGGTGTGACAAGATAAAGCGGATCGTCATAGGAGACGGTGTAACCGATATTACGGGGGTATTTGATGATTGTTATTTAACGGAATTAGAGACGCTGATTTACGGTGACGGCATAACAGCGATTCCGGATCGCGAAGAATGGGAGCATATCGGCTCAAATTCCATTACGTATCTGGAAATCGGCAACAGCGTTGAATCAATCGGTGATTCTGCGTTTTTCTGTTCATTAGACGGCGGCGCAACGGTTGTGATTCCGCCCTCTTTAAAAACGATCGGTAAAAATGTATTTGATGGTTATGATTTGATTTTCCAAATATCCGATCTGGAAGCATGGTGCAATATTACTCACGAAGTCCCCTCCGAGGAGGATTTTTTCTATTTTTATTCTTCCGAGCTGTATCTTAACGGAGAGCATGTGACAGACGTTGTTATTCCGCCGTCGACTACCGATCTTACGATGACATTTGCCGGAACAGACATTCGGTCGGTGGAAATCCCCGATTCTGTCTCGACGATCGGTACGCGTGCTTTCGGCTCCTGTTTCAAGCTGGAATCGATCCGATTCCCTGACACGATCACAGCCATTGAAAGGCAAGCGTTTGAAGGATGCCGTTTCCGGGAATTGCATTTGCCCGAAGGACTCGAAACCATCGGCTACTTTGCGTTTTACTGTAATACGCGACTGGAAACGCTGTATCTGCCGAGCACATTGACGTTTATTGAAACCGAAGCATTTTTCGACTGTGCCGCACTCACCGATGTGTATTTTAACGGCACGCGTCAACAATGGGATGCCATTGTGATCGGCGATGGCAACGAGGACCTGTTGAATGCCACCATTCATTTTAATGAGTTGGCAGAAACCGGCGGTGCTGTCAATCTTCAATTTGACTACGGTGTTTTTGATCAGGCGGCGTCCTTATCTTCCGCGTCAGAGTCTGTGAATATGTGGACAACCAGCAACAACATTACGCGATTCACCGTATCGGCGTCCGACGCGGAAGGAAACCCCGTGCAGCCTGCCGGAGAGGTTCTCGTCACCGTCAAGCATACGCCCCGCACCGATGCAACCGTATCGTTGTGGGTGTTGGATGATGCCGGGCGACCGATTCCGACAGAGTGCGTTTATGACGAAGACACCTATACCGTTACGTTCCGGTCTGCCAATCTGAATCCTTTTATCCTTGTGGACAACTATCTCTGCGGCGATCTGAACGGCGACGGTACCCTTACCACCTCGGATGCGCACCGAGTTTTGCAGGAATCGCTTCGTGACACGAGTTCCGCCGTTTCTTTAATCTGCGGCGATATGAATGCGGACGGTGTTATAAACACCAGCGATGTTCGTCGCATACTGTTGGCGGCGGTTTCGGGCGATACAAGCATATAAGCAACGCTTCACCACCCGCGGCATGAAAAGCCTGTAATATGCCATAAAAAAACGCAGATGCGAACAGCATCTGCGTTTTTTTGGTATATGCATTTTTGGCGGGACGATCAATCCTTGAGGTGCTCGAGCGGATCCAGATCGTCGTAATGAATGAGATCGTAGTGCGTTTTGGCGAGGATGTTTTTATTCTCGGCA
>JAZQHP010000042.1:0-12486 GCA_045540655.1 Acutalibacteraceae bacterium | reverse complement strand
GATCCCTTCGGCGGTGCCCGCGTGCAGATGGGCATCCATCCGGGCGACTTTGCGTGGCGTCTGGAGGAGGGCGAGTCGTTTGTCACGCCCGAAGCATTGCTCACCTTCTCGCACAACGGCATGAATAAGATGTCCCAGAATTTCCATGATGCGATCCGCTATCATCTGGGACATACCAAGCGTCGCAACGTGCGTCGTCCGATCGTTGTCAACAACTGGGAAGCGACCTACTTTGATTTCGACGAAGAAAAACTGCTGGGCATCATTGAGAGCTGCAAAGGACTGGGTATTGACACCTTTGTGCTGGATGACGGCTGGTTCGGCCATCGTGACACGGACAACAGCTCGCTCGGTGACTGGTTCGTACATACGGGCAAGCTCCCCAACGGTCTGACGCCGCTGATTGAAAAATGCGAAGAGCAGGGCATGACCTTCGGTCTGTGGTTTGAGCCCGAAATGATTTCGGAGGATTCCGAGCTGTATCGTGCGCACCCCGACTGGGCGCTGAAAAAGGACGGTCGTCCGTTCTGCCGCGGTCGTCAACAGCTGATCCTGGATCTATCGCGTGAGGACGTGCTGGAATATCTGCAGGAGACGGTCGGCGGTGTGCTTCGCAACAACCGCATCTCCTATGTGAAATGGGATATGAACCGCCACTTCACCGAAGCCTATTCGGCGGCATTGCCGCCTGAGCGTCAGGGCGAGGTCTATCATCGCTTTGTGCTCAATCTCTATCGCTTCATGGATTACCTCAACAAGAACTTCCCTGATCTGGTGATCGAGGGCTGTTCGGGCGGCGGCGGCCGCTTCGATGCGGGCGTGCTGTATTATCAGCCGCAGATCTGGACGTCCGACGATTCCGATGCAATCGAACGCCTTAAGATTCAATACGGTACGTCGATGGCATACCCGCCGCAGGCGATGACTGCGCACCTGTCCGCGTCGCCGAATCACCAGATGAACCGTGTCACGCCGTACAATACCCGTGCGCTCGTGGCGATGAGTGCTTCGTTCGGTTACGAGCTGAATCCGCTTCATCTGACCGACGAAGAGCGTGCGCAGATCAAGACACAGACCGATCGTTATCGCGAGATCAGCGATATGGTGCTCAAGGGCGATTTCTACCGTCTGATCAATCCGTTTAAGACCAACGCCTGTGCGTGGATGTTTGTCCTGCCCGATCAGAGCAAGGCGTATGCGGTGTATGTGCGTCAGCTGAATCTCCCTGCCGATCCGGTGAAGGTACTTAAGTTCCGCGGTCTCGACCCCGATGCCGTGTATCATATTGACGAGCTGGATGCCGATTTCGGCGGTGACGAACTGATGTATGCGGGTGTTGCTCTGCCGCACCTGTGGGACTTCGAGGCGATTGCCTTTACGCTCACGAAGAAATAAAAACCAATCGGTGCACTGCCGCCCCGTTAAGGGGCGGCAGTCGCTTTTGAGAAAGGAAGATCACCTTGCGGGGATGGATCGTTTATAACGGTTTTTGGAACAGCATACCGCCCGAATCGGTGACGGCGCTTTGCGAGGCGGCGTCCCGTCTGGATATGACCTTGATACCCGTACCGAATACGGCGTTGACGGCGCATTTTCACCGGTCGGTATCGGTGATCGGCGATGACTGCCCTCCGCCGTTTGCGCTGTTCTGGGATAAGGATGTGCGCCTGGCACGCGCGATGGAGGCGGCGGGAATACGCCTGTATAATACGGCGCAGGCGGTCGCACTCTGTGACGATAAGGCGGCAACGCATCTGGCACTCGTCTGCCACGGCATCCCAATGCCCGAAACATGGGTCGCCCCCATGACCTATGTGCAGTTCGGACGGGCCGGAGAGGCGTTTTTGTCGCGTGCCGAGCGGGCGCTCGGCTATCCGCTGGTGGTCAAGGAGTGTTTCGGATCACTCGGCGGGCAGGTGTATCTCGCCCGCAATGCCGCGGAGCTTCGCTCGCTTACGGCGACCATGGCGGCGCGTCCGTTTGTGCTTCAGCGGTTTGTGGCATCCTGCGCCGGCATGGACCGCCGTCTGTATGTGGTCGGCGACCGCGTGGTAGCGGCCATGACCCGCCGGAACGCTTCCGATTTCCGCGCCAATGTCGGCGCGGGCGGCAGCGGCGAAGCGTATATGCCGACACCTGAGGAGGAAGCACTGGCGCTTCGCTGTTGCGGGATTCTCGGCGTAACGATCGCGGGTGTGGATCTGCTGTACGATGCGGACGGCTCGCCGCTGGTGTGCGAGGTCAATTCCTCCGCCCAGACGAAGGAGCTTTGCGCGTGTACGGGCGTGGATGTCAATGCCGCCATTGCGGCACATGTGCAGGCGTGTGAACAGGCGGCTGGTAATATTTGATCGTTGCTTGTTGCTTGTCTGTATGGTATAGTGAATACGGTCGGTGAAGCCGCCGACCGAACAGATATGCATCTCGGTCATTGCAAAAAAAAGAAGCATTCTTCCCAAGCGGGCAGAATGCTTCTTTTTTGTTTGTACGATCAATAGACACCCATGGTGGTGTTGAACAGATGCAAGGCATCAATAGTCATCTGCTCGGTGTTGTCGCCGTCCAGCACACCGATAATGAGCGTTTGCCCGTTGGAACGGAAGGTGGACAGCAGATGATAGCGGCCTTTTGCGTGTTCGGTCATTTTCATGCCGAGCGCATACGGACAATAGTACGGATCGCCGTCCCTGACCAGCGGGTTGGGATTGGTCCACATCTGGCTTTCGTAGGGGTTCGGGGAATAGGCGAATTGATCGGTCGCCGTGTATTTCAGAATGGAATCGAAGCGGAACAACAGGCGCGTCATGGTAATCATATCGTTGACGGTCATGGTTTGCTTCTTGGAGGGACTGCCGTCGGGATTGGCAAACACGGTGTTGTTGAGTCCGTTTTCCTTCGCTGTCGTGTTCATTTCCTTCACGAAGCGCTGGAGTGCTTCGGCGGCGGGAATCGTTTCGGGCGGGCGCTCAACGCTGGCAAGCATCTGCCGACCGATGTGTACCGCAATCGCATACGCGGCATCGGACGAATCCGCCACCAGCATCGCTTCTACCAGCGCTTTAGCGTAGTGCTTTGAATCCGCCGTGTAGCCGCATCGCACCGCGCCCTGCGGGATCAGATCCAGCATATCCTGCGTGATGGTGATCGGCTCACTGGTTTCCAGATGCTGTGTAGCGAGGTAAGCAGTATACAGATTCACAATGTGGGACGGGTTGATGACTTCGGTGCCGTCGATGCTGGCATCGACGAAATCTTCTTGTGCTACGGAAAAGACAAAATACCGTTCCGACTCGATCGGCTGATCGACGGGGAAGGTTTTCCACGGCAGTTGCGGAGTGGACGCATACGGTTCGGTCGTGACGGTGTCCACGTGGGACGGTGTGTCGGGTTCGGGCACGATCAGCGTCGTGGATTGATAGAAGAAATAGCCCGCCGAGAACATCAGCACGATGCTCAATCCCAGCAAAATCCCGGTCAGAACATCCGCCTTGACCAGCATCTTTTTCGGGAAGCGCGACGAATGCCGTTTGAGCAGGCGTTGACGCTGAACAATGCGGTAGATCGCAAACGCTCCGAGACCCGCCGCCAGGACAACAGCGGCAATGGCGGAGAAAAACGGAATGCCGCCCGGAGCCACCGCGCAACCGGTCAGGCTGATGCAACACAGAAGCGAGATGCCGCCGAGCATATATTTTTTCATGGAGATCACCTCAAAGCATACGGATTCAATCTTACATATATATTTTTAGTATATCATAAGATTTCTAAACTGGCAATGAGCAATTTATGGTTTTTTGAAAAATCACAGGTTTTTTATATTTTTGTCGCTTTTGGTTGCAATTTCGGCAACCGTGTGCTATACTGAAAGCAAGAAATCAGTGTGTTTTCGATGACTGACGGTACAATAGGGTTCACCTATGGGGAGTCGAAAGCAGAACAAGCCGACCGTCTGGGCAGTTTTGTGAGGAGCAAAACCGCCCTTTTTTTGTTGTCGGCAGACCATGTTGCAAAGGAGAGAACAATGCTATGACCATGTACAAGGAATGGGAAGGCTTCCGGGAAGGAGCCTGGTGTGAAGCGATTGACGTGCGTGATTTCGTTCAGAAGAACTATACACCGTATATCGGCGGCGATGACTTTCTGGCGGATGCCCCCGACCGCACCAAACGCTTGATGGCGGAACTGGAGGGAAAACTGAAAGAAGAGCGCGACAACGGTGGTGTGTTGAGTGTGGACATTCACACCGTCAGCTCGCTGACGAACTATCCGGCGGCGTATCTGTCGAAGGAGGACGAGCTGATTGTCGGTTTGCAGACGGGCGCACCGCTGGAGCGCGGCGTCAACCCCTTCGGCGGTATCCGCATGGCGCGCAGTGCCTGCCGCGCTTACGGCTACGAGCTGTCCGATCAGATTGAGCAGGAGTTTTATTATCGCACAACGCATAACGACGGCGTGTTCCGTGTATACACCGAGACGATGCGCGCGATGCGTCATGCGGGCATCCTGACGGGACTGCCCGATGCCTACGGTCGCGGTCGCATCATCGGCGACTATCGCCGCGTGGCGCTGTACGGCGTGGATCGCCTGATCGAGGAAAAACGCCGCGATAAAACCACGCTCGGCGCCAAGCGTATGACCGAGGAGAACATCCGTCTGTCGGAGGAACTGTACAAGCAGATTTCCTTCCTGGAAAAGCTCAAGGAAATGGCCATGCTGTACGGCATTGATATCTCGCGTCCCGCCGCTTCTGCCAAAGAAGCGGTGCAGTGGACCTATTTCGGTTATCTCGCCGCCAACAAGGAGCAGAACGGCGCGGCGATGTCGCTCGGTCGCGTGGGCACCTTCCTGGATGTTTATATCGAGCGCGATCTGCGTAGCGGGTTGCTCGATGAACAGGGAGCGCAGGAACTGATTGACCAGTTTGTTATCAAACTGCGCATGATCCGCCACCTGCGCACCCCCGAATACAACGAGTTGTTCGGCGGTGATCCCGTGTGGATCACGGAAGCGGTCGGCGGTATGGGTGAGGACGGTCGTACCCTGGTGACCAAGAATGCATTCCGTTTTCTCCACACGCTGTACACACTCGGATGTGCTCCCGAGCCCAACCTGACGGTGCTCTGGTCGACCCGGCTTCCCGAGGCGTTCAAACGTTTTTGTGCGAAGGTGTCGGTGGAGACCGACTCGATTCAGTATGAAAACGATGATCTTATGCGCCCGATTTACGGCGACGATTATGCCATTGCCTGTTGTGTCAGCGCCATGAAGATCGGCAAGCAGATGCAATTCTTCGGTGCGCGTTGCAACCTGCCGAAGATCCTGCTTCTCGCGCTCAACGGCGGACGCGAGGAAAACAGCGGCAAACCCATCGGTCCGCTGATGCCTGTTATCGAGAACGGCGTGATGGACTATGACGCAGTGCGCCGCCGCCTGAATTATTACATCGAGTGGCTGGCGGGACAATATGTGGATACGATGAACGTCATTCACTTTATGCATGATAAATATGCGTATGAAAAGACCCAGCTGGCGCTTCATGATACCGACGTGGAACGCGTCATGGCGTTTGGTGTGGCGGGTCTGTCGGTTATCACCGACAGCCTGTCGGCGATCCGTTATGCATCGGTGCGCCCGCAGTTTAACGAAGACGGACTTGTGTGCGGCTTTGATACCGATGGCGCGTTCCCGACCTACGGCAACGACGATGACCGTGCGGATGACATCGCCAAAGAACTGCTTGAACGCTTCATCACCGAACTGCGCAAGAATCCTGCTTACCGCGGCGCGAAGCACACGCTGTCGGTGCTGACGATCACCAGTAATGTGGTCTACGGCAAAAAGACGGGCGCCACTCCCGACGGTCGCAAGGCAGGAGAGCCGTTTGCGCCGGGTGCCAACCCGATGCACAACCGCGAATGTTGCGGTGCACTCGCTTCGCTGAATTCCGTTGCCAAACTGCCTTACGATGCCTGCCGCGACGGCATTTCCAATACCTTCTCCATCGTGCCCGAAGCGCTCGGTAAGACCGCCGAAGAGCGGGTGAACAATCTGGTGTCCATTCTGGACGGCTACTTCACGCAAAACGCCCATCACATCAACGTCAACGTGCTCGAACGTCAGAAGCTGATCGATGCGATGGAGAATCCCGACGCGTATCCGAACCTGACGATCCGCGTGTCTGGCTACGCGGTCAATTTCCACAAGCTGTCCCGCGAACAGCAACGCGAAGTGATCGCGCGCACCTTCCACGAAACGGTGTAAGGCGATGAAGGGATATATTCACAGTTTGCAGTCGCTCGGTACGGTGGACGGACCGGGCGTGCGGGCGGTGGTCTTTTCGCAAGGCTGTCCGCTTCGGTGCGTGTATTGCCAGAATCCCGACACATGGGACTGCCGCGAGGAGTCGCTCATGGACGAGGATGAGCTGTGCCGTCGCATTGAACGGCTGATACCGTATATCCGCGACGGCGGCGTGACCTTTTCGGGCGGCGAGCCGTGTTTGCAGGCACTGTTTTTCACACAGGTCGCCAAGCGCCTGCGCGCATGCGGTCTGCATATCGCGCTCGACACCTGCGGAGATGTGCAGGGAGACGAGGTGACGGCGTTGCTCGATCAGACCGATCTGGTGCTCCTGGATGTCAAAATGACCACCGAGGACGCCTATGTACGCACCACGGGCGGTAGCCTGCAAAAGACAATGGCGTTTCTCGATCGGCTCGAAGCGATGAAAAAACCGGTCTGGATCCGTCATGTGGTGGTGCCGACGATCAATGACAACGAAGACGACATTGAGCGCCTGGTCGCGCTCCTGTTGCCTTACACCTGCATCGAGCGGGTGGAGTTGTTGCCGTATCGGTCGTTTTGCCGCGAAAAATACGAATCACTCGGCATTCCCTTTGCTCTGGCGGATGTGCCCGATCTGTCCGCAAAACGCATACAGGAGCTCAATGCTTTGTTGCCGTCTGCATGGCAACCCCGATAAAACGAAACAGAGGGTTTCACCGATCGGTGGAACCCCCTGTTTTTTTGTCCTGTTCGTTACAGCACGCCTGCTTCTCTCAGATATTCACGCAAGGAAGCGGCGTGGCCGTCAAACAAAAAGCCCTGCAATCCGAAGGCTTTGGCGCCTTCGATATTCTTCTCGTTATCGTCGATGAACAGCGTGGTCGAGGGAACCAGTCCGTATGTACGGCAGATGTGCTCAAAGATCGCGCGGTGCGGCTTGCAATATCCGCATACCGCCGAGTACACACAACCGTCAAAATGGCGCAGAATGGGTGCACAGTGGCTGTTATCGGCAAAGTAGCGGGAAATATTGGACAGCAGATAGAGCGGTACGCCCGCGTCTTTCAACTCACTCAGAAGTGCGTCCATGCCGTCGATTTCGGGAAGCATGTGAATCCAGTGATAGTGAATGGTGCGTGCGGTCTCGTGCAGACGGGAGGGAAGGCGTTCGCAAACCGCTTTGAGAGCATCCTCATCGGTGATCGTTCCCGCGTCCAGCGCATCCCAGTACAAGCGGTCAAAGACCACTTCGGTCAGCAGTGCCGCATCGGCGGAATCCTGTACATACCGCGCTACCATGGACGACGGATCAAACCGGACAAGCACCTGTCCGAAATCAAAAATCAATGCTTCGATCATGTGTGTTCCTCCCATTCTTCGGGGAAATATGCCCGCGTTTCGGCGCGCTTGCCGTCGGCATCGACGATGGAGACACGCACGAACGGCGAACGCGGATCCATGGGGAAGACAGCTTCGGTAACCGTCTCGCCCGCACGCATGCAAACCGACGGCGGGCGCTTACTGCCGTTGTGGCAGGTGATGACGGTCGCGGGAGAGCACCGTACATACAGCCGATCGCCGTCGATGCGCAGTTCGTCAACGGTCGGACCTTCCGTCGCATACATATCGCCGCGCTCGATGGCGGCAATGACCGCGTCATAAGACAGGGTATCGCACAGGATCATGGTTGCGCCGCGGAAGGAGTCGCAGGCAGGATCGCCGAACGGATGCACATTGTGATTGTCGTCGGCACCGTGCACAAACCAGCGCTTGCCGCGACGAAGCAGAGCGTGATACAAAGCGGCGTTGTATTCCAGGTGGTTTTTGCTGTCGGAATTGCCGTTGAACATTTCCATGCTGACAATGCCGTCGTAGGACTGTATGCGTTCCTCGTCTTCCATCGACCAGACCGGATGATTGTAAAACACGAGATAGCCGTGGCTTGCCGCATCGCGGATAAACGCGTTGACATATGCGGCGGTGTATTCCCGCGTTTGTGTCAGTTCGCTTTTCGGCAGGGCGTCCTGCTCCTGGGCGGTCAGGTATTTGCAGTAGGGGGCATTGTAGCCGATCAGCGTGTGGTTATGCGGATCGCGCGCGATCAGATTCAGATGCACCTCGGGAGCGAAAATATCGTATGCGGCGTTTTTGTCGGGGCGGATATACGCCTCGTATCCCGTCAGCATCAGAATGTCATCGTCGGACAGTGCCGTGTGATCGCGGGGCGATTCGTGATCGGTTATCGCCAGAATGCGGTAGCCGTGCGCCCGATACGCTTCTTTGAGTGCTTCGGGAGTCAGTCGCCCGTCCGAAAAGGTGGAATGACTGTGCAGATTGGCTTTGAATTGTCGGATGTGGGGGGAGATCAGAAGCATAGAGCAAGTATCCTTTCTTCAAAGATTATGCGTAGCCGACTGCCAGTCCGAACAGCAACAGCAGGGAGGTCAGCACCAGATTGGCAGTCTGGAATTTCCAGCTGAACGACACCCAGTCGCTGTAGCTGACATCCACCAGTCCCAGACTGATCAGCAGGGCGGGGTTGGTCGGATAAAAGACGTTGGAAAAGCCGTCGCCGAACGCGAACGCCAGTACACACAGTTGCGGGGAGATGCCGAACAGCTGTGCCATCGGCACAATCAGCGGGATGAGCATAAACGCTTTGGCAGAGCCCGACGGAATGAAAAAGTTCACGACCAGCACGATGCCGTAAATAAACAGGATCACCGCCCACGACGGCCACACCGCCGCCCATGCCACTGCCGTGTGCAGGATGGTATCGAGCACATGCGCTTCTTCCAGCGTGTATTTGATGGACGATGCCATCAGAATCATCAGCACCGCCGGCAGAATCGCGCCGATGCCGCTTGCGGCGGCTTTCAGTAAGTGTTTGCCGCTCATGCCGCACAGAAGCGCCGCTGTCACGCCTGCGGCGAGAAACATCACCGCCACAATCATCATCGTGAAATCCTGCAACGCGGGCAAAAAGCCCGAACACAGCACCAGCAGAATGCCGCCGCCGAGAATGCACGCAAACGCCAGCAATCCGCGGTCCATGGCAGGATCGGCACAAAAGGCATGGTCTGCAGGCTCGACGGGGGCGGTGCGCTCGATGCGCTTGGTACGGAGCGTCAGAAAGCTCATCAGCAACAGATAAATCAGCACAAAGGCGAGCAGGCGAAGCCACAGTCCCGAAAACATCGGCAGTCCCGCCAACTGTTGCGCGACACCGACCGTGAACGGGTTGCACACACCCGACGCAAAACCGCAACCGATTGCCAGCAGACTCATGCCGACACCTGTCGGCGCATCCCATCCGAGACGGATCGCCAGCGCCGTGACGATGGGGACAAGCGGCACACATTCTTCAAACGAGCCGATCATCGCGCCCATAGCCATGAAGAACAGAACGATGATCGCCATCAACCGATGCCGCACGGCACCGAACCGATGCACGACCTTGTCGAGCATATAGCGCATCAGCCCGCATCGGTCGAGTGCGTTGAAAATGCCGCCGATCACGAGCAAAAAGGCGATTACCGCGATGAGCGTTCCGCCGCCCGATGCCCCCAGCACCAACACGGGAGAGAGTGCCCATTTCCAGAACGGCAAGCCGCCTTCGGTCGGTGAAAACGCTTTGGTGGTATCAATGACCGACTGTCCGTCGGCATTTTCGATGCGGGCATAACTGCCGCCGGGAATGACAAACGACAGCACATAGGCGACCACCATCAGTGCCAAAATGACGACGATGGCGGTCAGAAAGGAACGGGTGCTGATGTTCAGCCCCTTGTCAGGCTCTTTTGCCATACGCGGTCACGCTCCTTCGCATAAAGATAATCACATACAGTATATCACAGATTCTTCCCGCTGAAAAGAGCAAAGACGGCAAAAACCGCCACCAAAGGGATTTGTAAAAAAGATTTAACGATTGTATTTTGGCGGCGGGCATGATATACTGATACTATTGTGAATATGGTAAACGGAGGAACCGTTATGGACATGGAACAACAATCAACACCTGTGGTGCCGACACCCGCCGAGCCGATGCCTGTTGAGACGACGTCGGATATCACACCGCCTGCTGTCAATCTGTTGCCGATGCGCCGTGCATTTTCATGGGTCGGCATCTGCTTTGCCATCCTGCTTGTCTCGGCAACGCTCCTGCAATTGCTGATGGAGTGGGCTACCTCGTGGGGCGGCGCATCCAATCCGCTGGCGAAAGCGGAATGGTGGATGTGGCTGACGATGGCATTGCCGATGTATCTGGTCGCTTTCCCGCTGTGTGCGAAGCTGTTGACGCGCCTGCCTGCGCAGGCACCGCCGTCGCAGGCGCTGACGAAAAAACAGATTCTGGCGCTGATTCCGATCACCGTCTTTCTGATGTATGCGGGCAGTATCGTCGGCTCGGTGCTGTCGTTTATCCTCTCGGGCGGTCAGGCGCAAAACAACCTTGAAGCACTCACCGAAAGTCAACATCCGCTTCGCTATATCATCATGGTGGTGGCGGCGCCGGTTTTTGAAGAATGGATCTGCCGCAAATGGTTGCTGGATCGTGTGCGTTGTCACGGCGAGCTGATCGGTGCGACCATGTCGGGGTTGATCTTCGGACTGCTTCACCAGAATTTCTTCCAGTTCTTCTATGCCTTTGCGCTTGGTTTTGTCTTTTCGTGGATGTACCTGCGCACCGGACGTATCCGCTATTCCGTCTTCTTCCACATGGGCGTCAATTTCCTCGGCTCGGTGGTGGCACCGCTCGTGCTGTCGGTGATGGACATGGAGGCGGTAGAGGCGCTTTCCGGCGGACAATTCTCGCCGGAGGCAATACTGTCGATTATTTCCGGCTACCTGCTGACGATGGCGTACGGCAGTATGCTTCTCGGCTTGTCTGTGCTCGGACTGATCCTGCTCATCCGTCTGCGTCGCCGTATCGAATGGCAACCGAATCCCTACGGACTGACACTGAAAGCCGCGTTGAAGCCGTCGCTTCTCAATGTCGGCATGATCCTGTATATGGTGCTTTGCACCATCGCCTTTATTCTCGCCTTGTTCGTGTGATCGGGGAGGGGACAGCGTGAGCTTGTTTGAGTATATCCTCGGGTGGGTGCTGATCGTCGGTCTGCCGCTGGCGTTGATCGGGACGATTATCCGTCGCCTGGTCCTGGAACGGCGCAAAACCCGCCGCATTCTCAAGGAATGGGAATCGCCGTCTGTTTCGCCGTCCGTGCGGGAATATCACGGAACGGTGGTGGAGAAGCAGTGTTATACCGAAGAAAGCGGTCTTAAAACACCGCGTCATCATCGTCGCTTCGGCATTCGCCTGCGTACGGATGACGGCAAACACATCTGGTTTGCGGTGGAGGAGGCCGTGTATCATACCATCCGTGAGCATGCCGTCGGTACATTGGCGGTCGTCGGTGACCGCGTATACGGCTTCAGTGAAGATTAAAAAACAGCGATACGCACCGTTTTTGACGGTGTGTATCGCTGCTTTTGCATGTATACAGTGAAACGACGGGAGTGAATGCTGTCCGACCGTTTTTTGCCTGGTTTGTCATGATGCTTTTCGTCAAGGACATCTTCGTCGGAACGGTTGCCAATACTATCCCCACTAAATGCGTCGGGGTTTGAAAAGATGGATCATCATAAAAACAGAGCATCATTCCCACTTATCTGGCACGGCACATAGGCCGTGCCCTACGATTCTGCGGATAGAGTTGATGTAGGGAACGACCTATGTGTCGTTCCGTCGGGAGTATTAGCGGTATCCATTACTTCACTTCCTGTTCCAACGCCTCAAACTCCGGTGTGGAGAAAAACTCTCCAAGCGTAATATCCAGTCCATCGCAAATCATCTTAATGGTAATTAGCTTCGGATTTTGGCTTTTACCATACAGAATATTCTTGATGCTGGACGGAGGCAGAGCAGAGATCGTCGCAAGTTTGTTGATGCTGATTTCCCGTTCGCCACACAGTTGAAGAATGCGATTTCTGACCACAGTAATGGTATCCATATTCATTGCCCCCTAAATCGTTTTGCTAGTATTAGCATAAACAATTTAGTTGCAAATTATAGGCTACGCGTGCTACTATTAGGCTATACATAGTCTAAAAAGGAGCATATCCCTATGAAAACATGCACATTTTTCGGTCACAGAGATTGCCCGAATAGTATTAAAGCGAAGCTACAAGACGTTCTGGAAG